>JAKSKO010000013.1 GCA_024401715.1 Bacteroidales bacterium | reverse complement strand
GATGAAACTGCATGGACCGATGGCGGCCGTGCCGCTCAGATTCTGGACAACCTTATTTCCGAAGGCAAGGTCAAGCCGATGATAGTTGTAATGCCCAACGGCACCACAAAGCATCGTGCTGCCCCAGGCGAGAGTGGCGAGGGTATGTATAAACCATATAATTCCAGCAGTCTGGACACTTCGTTCGAGACTCATTTCAAGGATGTTCTCAGTTATGTAGACAGCCATTACCGCACCATACGCAAGAAATCGGCAAGAGCTGTAGCCGGGCTGTCAATGGGTGGCTGGCACTCTTTGCAGATTGCTCTCAACTACACCAATACTTTTGATTATGTGGGACTGTTCTCATCATATATGGGTCCCGGGGTAGATGAAGGTGCGGGATTCATGTCACCTCAGATGTATGAGAATACAGATAAAAAGATAGATGCCATGTATGCCAATGGCCTCAAACTCATGTATGTCGCAATCGGACGTTTTGATTTTCTATATTCTCCCAATACCGCTTTCCGCGCCAAACTTGATGCATCCGGACATCCTTACACCTATCTGGAGACAGAGGGCGGACATATCTGGAAGAACTGGAGAGTATATCTTTGCGATTTCACACAAAAATTGTTCAAATAAATGCAGAGGGTAGATCTTTTCCCAACCCGCGAGTATAAGGGTATGAAACTCCGCCCAGGAAGGGTGTACCCTTTTGGAGCGTCGGTCATAGGCAACGCCATCAATTTTGCCGTATATTCTCAAAATGCAACGGCATGCACGCTTGTACTGTTCCGCGATCACCAGAAAGAGCCTTTTGTAGAGATTCCTTTTACCAAAGAGTTCCGTCTGGGCAATGTCTTTGCAATGATGGTGTTTGACCTGAATTACGAAGATATCGAGTACGGATTCAGGATGGATGGCCCATGGGCTCCTGAGCTCGGCCACAGATTTGATTCATCCAAGATATTGATGGATCCGTATGCCAAGCTCATCTCCGGCCGAAATGTCTGGGGAGAGACCCCCGATTACAGCAATCCGTATCTTTATCGTTCCAAGGTGTTGTGTGACGATTTTGACTGGGAGGATGACCTGCCGCTGAATACACCCGTATGCGACCTTGTGATTTATGAACTTCATGTCCGCAATTTCACGGCTGATCCGTCTTCACAGACGGAATGCCCTGGCACCTTTGCGGGTCTGGCGGAGAAAATACCTTATTTGAAAAAACTGGGTGTCAACTGCGTGGAGTTGATGCCGATATTCGAATTTGATGAGTTTGAAAACAGCAGGCCCTCTCCCATAACAGGCGAGATGCTCTATAACGTGTGGGGCTACAGCAATATAGGATTCTTTGCTCCCAAAGCCGGCTTTGCTTCCACCGGAGCCTTCGGCATGCAGTCAGACGAGCTCAAGACAACAATCAAGCAGCTGCATGCAGCAGGTATAGAGGTCTTTTTGGATGTTGTGTTCAACCATACAGCCGAAGGTAACGAAAGAGGACCTTATATCAGCTACAGGGGTATTGACAACAGCACTTACTATATGCTCACCCCCGAGGGGTATTACTTCAATTTCAGCGGGTGTGGCAATACGCTAAACTGTAACAATCCCAATGTGCGCAATATGATTGTTGACTGCCTTCGCTACTGGGCATCCGACTATCATATAGACGGATTCAGGTTTGATCTGGCTGCAATACTGGGACGTGACCAGAATGGTATGCCTATGCAGAATCCGCCTCTTTTGGAGTCACTTGCATACGACCCTATCCTTGGCAAAACCAAACTTATCGCCGAGGCCTGGGATGCCGGTGGACTGTATCAGGTAGGTTCCTTCCCTTCATGGGGACGGTGGGCGGAATGGAACGGAAAATTCCGCGACACTGTAAGGCGCTTTGTAAAAGGTGACGAAGGCCTGATGACGGATATGCAAAACCGCCTGTGCGGATCTCCGGACCTTTATGCCGGCAGTCATAGGGGAGTGAGGGCTTCTGTGAACTTCATTACCGCGCATGACGGGTTCACCATGATGGATCTTGTGTCCTACAATTATAAGCACAATACCGCAAATGGGGAGAATAACCGCGATGGCGAGGATCACAATAACAGTTGGAATTGCGGTATAGAGGGAAGTACCACCGATGAGGGTGTCAATGCGCTGAGACATAAGCAGATAAAGAATCTGGTAACACTGCTTATGTTGAGTAAGGGCATTCCTATGATACTCTCGGGGGATGAAATGGGCAACTCCCAGCAGGGAAATAACAACGCCTACTGTCAGGACAATTCCATCTCCCATCTGAACTGGGAGAATCTCCAAAAGAACTCGGACCTTTTCAATTATTTCAAGAAGATAATAACACTTCGCAAATTCCATCCGATTCTCAGAGGGGACGAACATCTCCGGGGAGAAGATTATCTTGGGCTGGGCTATCCGGATCTGTCCTGGCACAGCCGCAAAGCATGGAGCATGAGCGACAGCAACAACGGACTTACCTTTGCAATGATGCTGGATGGCCGATATGCAACGCATGCAGACGGGTCAACCGATGACTTTATATATGTGGCTATGAACATGCATTGGGAGGCCAACAGTTTTGAACTGCCGCGTCTTCCCGAAGGCTACAGATGGTATGTGGCAGCCAATACGGATATGCCGGGCGGCTGTGACATTTTCTCTCCGGGAAGAGAAGTGCTCCTGGACCACCAGGAATGGATACTTGCCGGAGCACGCTCCATAATTATCCTTGTTGGGCGCTCCGTAGGTAACTACAACCATCATTTGCGCTTCTGCCCTCTCAAGAACAAGACCCTGGAAATCGTAAACGAGGTGATGGATATTCCTGGATTGGAGGTCCTGCCTCAGGATTTGAATTTTTCAATGCGTCTTGTGGTGGAGGAAATCGTTACGAATATAGTTTCTTATGCCTATGAGGATAACTCAAATGGGCAGGCTTGGCTGGAATTCTGCATGGAAAGAAACGCCGAGCGTATAAAAATCGAATTCCGTGATTCTGGCCGCGAATTCAATCCACTTGACAATCCTACCCCGGATATCCAGGGCAATCTTGCATCCCGCAAGATAGGCGGTTTGGGTATCTTCCTTGTAAAGGAATTGTGCCGCGATGTCAAGTATATCCGTAAGGATGGAATGAATATTCTTAAATTGTTTATAGATTTGAACGCTAAAATGTCATGAGTTTCAATTTCTCAAAGAATAATATACCGTGGTTGATGCCGCTGATCGGCTTGCTGTTCATCCTGGGTATTACCAGTGTTTTTTCCTCTATGGGGCACGAAATACAAAAGATGAATGACCGTCAGTTCAAGGCGTCATCCCTCAGCATAAAGAACCATATAGAGAATATGCTTCATTCCACAGAAGATGTGGCATATTCGCTTAGCAGCAAAGCGTTCAGTGACACCCATCGGGGAGATGACGGACTCGGACATGTTTCTTCCAGCAAAAGGTTGGTGGACATGACTTCCGAAGATAAGATTTTTGAATCTTTGGAGAGTGCGCTTAATATGAACACTAAAATCTGCGGCATTGCGGTGGGACTTCAGGACCCCGAGCAATCAGGCTTTACTTCCCATCTATACGGTTATGCCTGTTATGTCACAAATATAGAAGGGCCCATCAGGCGTTTCCAACTTGGAGATATCAATGACTACAGAAACAGGGAATGGTATAAGGATGCATATCAAACACGCAGTGCCTGTTGGAGCCATCCATTCAGGGAGACAAGCTCAGGTAAGGTTGAGAGCTGTTTCAGCCTTCCTTTTTATGTTGAGGGAAGATGTGCAGGCGTTGCTGCATTTGATATCGATACGGAACGTCTTCGCAGGGAATGCCTGGAACTGGTGCCGTTCAAGAATACTCAGATTTTCATTGTAGACACCGATAATCGGGTTGCTGCCCACAGCGATTCCACAATGTTGCTGGAGAAAGTCAATCTGGCAGAAAATAACGATGATTTTATTTCAATTGTTACCAACATAGATGCCAATGGTTGGACTGTATATACTCGAATACCAAAAAAAGAGATATACGCTAATTCAAGGCAGTCATATTTCAGGGCCATAGGCTTCTCTTCGGCCTTCTTTCTGGTGTTGACTTTACTTATGTATTGGTTTACCGGCCAGCTCAGCAAGGCTGTAAGAAAGAATGCCGGTATTGAGAGCGAGCTTGGTATTGCGTCTGATATACAGATGGGCCTGCTTAAGCAAACGCCTCCGGAGTGTCTTTCTGATTATGGGTATGAAATCAGTTCATACCTCAAGCCGGCAAAAGATGTTGGAGGCGACCTTTATGACTATTGTGTCCATGACGGCAAGCTGTTCTTCTGCGTTGGCGATGTGTCAGGTAAAGGAATTCCGGCATCTTTGATCATGATGGTGGTTCTTTCGCTGTTCCGCAATAAGATCAATGACTGTGATTCTCCGGCCGAGATAATGTCGTCTATAAACTCGTCAGTAGCCTATGAAAACAAAAGGATGACTTTCTGCACTTTGTTTGTTGGTGTACTGGATCTTGCAAGCGGAAAACTCACCTATTGCAATGCCGGACACAACTTACCGGTGTTAAAAAACAAGTCTCTGGAATCAGACCATGATCTGCCTGTGGGTGTCTTTGGCGGCATAAGCTATGAGGACAATTCGGCCGACTTGAATTCCGGTGATGTCCTGTTTGTTTACACAGACGGTGTAACAGAGGCAGTGAATGTCTCCGACGAAATGTATGGTGACCAAAGACTCCTGGACAGTCTCAATAAAATAGAATCAGATAGCGGAGTTTCAGCATCGGATATTCATAAATATGTTCTTAGTGATCTTTCCAGATTCACGCATGGTGCCAATCAGAGTGATGATATCACAATGATGGTTATCAAAAGGAAATAAGTTCTTCCACCATACATCTGACGGGGGCGCCATGTGAGCGCCCTTCACCGGGTGAAAACTCTACGGCATTACTTTTCCTGTATTCAAACGTGTTGCAAATTAGAAAAGAGCAACCTGCTGATGAACAGTAAGTTGCTCTTTTTTCTTGTGCGCGAGATGAGTGGAAAATCCTGCTGCGTTTGACCCCCGGAATCCTAAAATTTTTGCCCCCCCCGTACAGACACGATACTCTTGCCGGAAGGGGCTGTTTTTCTCGGACACAAATGATATTTATTGGCTTATTACCCCGGACAGGGGAATGTCGTGCGTTTCTGTTGGAATTGAGGGTACAAGCTGGCAGGAAAAACACAGGCCGAAGCATGGGCAGGACAACTTTGGAAGAAGACGGTCGTAATAGCCCTTGCCGCGCCCCAGGCGCACCCCTTCCGGCGTAAAGGCAAGGCCCGGAATAAAGGCCAGGTCTATCTCCTGCAAATCTTTCTGCAGAGGGCCGCATGGTTCCAGAATGCCGTAGGGGCCTACTTTCAGGCTGGCGGGGCCGGTATACAGGCGCACTTCCAGCTCTTGCGCAATTTTCGGCAGATATACCTTCACTCCCGCAGAGTGCAACTCCCGGATGAGGCCGTGCGTATACGGTTCATCGGCCATGGAGTGGAAAAGAAGTACAGCCAAACTGCCCGCAGTGGCGGCGCGATAGTGTGCAAGCGAGGCAACTTTTTCGCATATGAACTTGCTCTGGCGCTGTTTCTCTTCGGCGCTCATTTCCGCAATGGCCTTCTTCACCGCCATGCGCAGCTGTTTTTTCTCTTCCGTAATCATAGGCTGTCGTCCATCCATTCGTAATCGCTTTTTTCCGTCATGCTGTCCTGAGTGACCTCGTTTATCATTGAGTCATAGCCGGTGAGGGCTGCAAAAGCCGCAAACTGGCCCGCACGCTCTATAAGGGGCATGCGCGGGTGACGCTTGGAAGTGGGGTGTTCCAGATCTATGATATCGGCGTATTTCTGTATGTCCTCGTTCATCCTTTGTGTCCTCCAACCAGCTGGTTCCTTTCCATTGCGGTTGCGCCTTCATCGAAGTTCATGCCCTTCAGAATGGCGTTCTTTCCATATTTTTTCTTTATTGCCAGGATGGCCTCCTGTCTTTTCCTTTCACGGGCATCGTCCGCAGGCTGCTCGAAAAGGTTCAGCTGGATGCCGTCCACGCTGGCTTCGTCCACGGTGTTGTTCGCCACAACATTCATCCTTCGCACCTGCAGCTGCGGGTCCACAATCTGGTCGTAGAGCCGCATCACGGCATCGGTGATTATGCGGGTGGAAGATGTCTGGTGGCAGAGATTTATGGAGCCGTGGGCCGGTTTCGGGCTTGGGCGTCCGTAATAGTCCAGCGTGATCGTTCCCTTGAAATTGCGCTGCTGCTCTTCGGATAGGTTCTCATATGCTATGTTCAGCACCATCTGGCCGGTTACCAGTTTCTTGGAAACGAGGTCCAGGACAAGCTGGTCTGTCATTTCCCTCACCACCAGCCTGGCCTTATGGAAATCGTAGGGCTCAGACAGAACCTGGCCCAGACTTAGGCTCTTGGTGCTTGGCCTGTATTTCTTGATGGTCTCTATGGTGCACGGCTCCCAACCCCAGGCGTGGTCTATAAGAAGTTCTGCGTTCACCCCGAAGAGCTTGTACAGCAGCTCCTCGCATTCAAGGGAACAGCGTGCTATGTCTCCAAGGGTGTAGATATAGTGTTTTTCAAGCGTTGCCGCGGTTCCGCGTCCGATGCGCCAGAAATCCGTAAGGGGCCTGTGGTTCCAGAACTTGTGGCGGAAAGAGGCCTCGTCAAGCTCTGCTATCCTGACGCCGTCCGCATCGGCCGGGCTGTGCTTTGCCACGATGTCCATGGCCACCTTCGCAAGGAACAGGTTGGTGCCTATGCCCGCCGTGGCGGTGATGCCGGTCTGCTTCAGCACGTCCCTTATCATGCGCATAGCCAGTTCGTGCGCCGTGCAATTATAGCTTTTGAGATAGTTCGTCACATCGGCGAAAATCTCGTCGCAACTGTACACGTGGATGTCTTCGGCCGCAAGGTATTTGAGGTATATGCCGTAGATTTTCGTGCTCACCTCCATATAGCGCTTCATGCGCGGAGGGGCTATGATAAAGCTGAGGGGCTCTTCCGCCGGGCCGCCTTTGCGGTAGCGGTTGCGCCTTTCCCTTTCCGCATTCACTGCCTTCACCTTCTGCACCACCTCGAAAAGCCTTGCCCTGCCTGGAATGCCATAGGCCTTAAGCGACGGGGTCACGGCCAGGCATATGGTCTTTTCCGTACGGGTTTCGTCCGCCACAACCAGATTGGTGGTTAGCGGATCCAACCCACGGTCCACGCATTCTACCGATGCGTAGAAGGATTTCAGATCTATGGCAATGAATGACCTCAAAATATCTTGGATATTTGCGACAAAGATAAGCAGAATTTTCCGTACATTTGCGCCGCTTTATGATGTACTTGGGAGAAATAATTTCGCTTTTCGTAGCGCTGCTGTGGACAGTTACCGCCCTTGCGGCCGATGGTGCAAGCCGTCGCATAGGCTCGCTCACCGTAAATATATTCCGAATGCTGCTTTCACTGGTGTTCCTGGGGGCAACCCTCTGGGTGTTCACGGGCAGTCCCGTGCCGGTGTATGCCGATGGCAGGGCCTGGTTCTGGCTTAGCATGTCCGGGCTTGTGGGCTATGTGTTCGGAGACTACTGCCTTTTCAACTGCTATGTTCTGATAGGTTCCCGCTTCGGCCAGCTCTTCATGACATTGGCACCGGTGTTCGCCGCAATAAGCGGATGGATGTTCCTTGGCGAGGTGCTTACGCTGAAAGAGTTCTTTGCCATGCTGGTAACCCTAAGCGGTATTGGCATTTCCGTGCTGGTGCGTGCCGATGGGGAGGGAAAGAAACACCGCCACCTGGAGCTGAAACTGCCCCTGAAGGGCGTGCTGCTTGGCATTGGTGCCGGCCTGGGACAGGGCGTGGGCCTTGTTCTCAGCAAGATAGGCATGAATTATTACGAGTCCTGCGTTCCCGCCGATGCGGCAGAGAATTTCATGGACATAATGCCCTTTGCATCCACTTTCATCAGGGCTATCACGGGCGCTGTGGGCTTCATAGGTCTTGCTATGCTGCAGAAATCCCTGGGCAGCCTTTCAAAGGGACTTCGGGACAGAAAGGCTATGGGCCTTGTGGCCATCACCACCTTCATGGGACCTTTCCTGGGTGTGTCCTTCTCTCTTATGGCTGTGCGTTACGCCAATGCGGGCGTCGCATCCACGCTTATGGCCCTGGTTCCGGCGCTCATCATAATCCCTCACGCCCTCATATACCGCCAGAAGGTGCAGGCGAAGGAAGTGATAGGAACGTTCATAAGCCTTGTCGGTGTTGCAATGTTTTTCATCTAGCACCCGTTTTTATCTAAAAATTGTAGTAAATTTGTAACCATGAATTTATATGGTATAATCACAGCGGTAGCTACATTTATAATTATAGGTCTTTTCCACCCTCTGGTAATCAAGGCAGAGTATCATCTGGGTACCGGATGCTGGTGGGTTTTCTTTATTGCCGGTCTTCTTTTCATCGTGGGCTCGCTGCTTACAAGCCTGCAGATTGCAAGCATCATCATGGGAGTTGTGGGCTGTTCGTGCTTCTGGAGCATACTGGAGCTGTTCCAGCAGAAAAAACGTGTGGAGAAAGGCTGGTTCCCGAAAAATCCGAAACGCAATTAAGTTATGGAGCAGCAGGAGAAAGCTCTGAAATACCAGGAACTGGAAAAACGCCTGAAAGCCGTGCTGGAGGGCGAGACGGATGTCATTGCCAAGATGGCCAACATGGCGGCGGAGATCCACGGAACCTTCGGTTTCTGGTGGACGGGCTTCTACAGGGTTAGCGGCGGTGAACTTATCCTTGGGCCGTTCCAGGGCCCTTTGGCCTGCATGCATATTGCGTATGGCAGGGGAGTGTGCGGCAGCGCCTGGAAACAGGACAGCACCCTGGTGGTCCCCGATGTAGAACTCTTTCCCGGTCACATCGCCTGCAGCAGCGAAAGCCGCAGTGAGATTGTGGTTCCCGTTCATGCGGCAGACGGCAGCGTTTCAGCCGTCCTGGACATAGACAGCGAAAAACTGGCTACTTTCGATTCCACCGATGCCGAATATCTGCAGCGTCTTGTAGAGCTGATCTGAGGATGAATCTGGACCTTACAACGGGCAGGCCTTTCAAGGTAATCCTAAAGTATTCTGTTCCCATTGTCATAGGAAACATTTTCCAGCAGGTGTACAATATGGTTGATACCCTTATTGTAGGCCGATTCGTCAATTACAGGGCATTGGCCGGAGTGGGAATCACAAACGGGCTCACCTTCCTTATCCTGGGCTTCGTGATGGGTATCACAAGCGGCCTGGGAATATGCGTGGCCCAGTATTTCGGTGCAAAGCACAACGAAAAACTGAAAAAATCCATAGGTACAAGCATCATAATATCCATAATAGCCGCACTGGTGCTGGGCATAAGCTGTTACACAGCCTTCAGACGCAAACTAAACTAAAAAATAACTATATTTGTAAAAAGTACCTCTCTTATGGATAGAAGTGCGCAGATAAAGAAGGTTAGTCTGGTGGGAATAGGCACCAATTTGGTGCTTAGCGCCTTCAAGGCCTTTGTTGGCGCGGTGTCCGGTTCCATTGCCATTATCCTGGACGCGGTGAACAACCTCACGGATGCCCTGTCTTCGGGCATCACACTTCTAGGCGCTATACTTTCAGACAGGAAACCGGACAAGAATCACCCTTTCGGCTATGGCAGGGTGGAGTACCTCAGCTCCATGCTTGTGGCTGTTGTGGTGCTGGTTGCCGGCATCTCCTCCATCGTTGAGGCTGCGCAGAAAATTGCCGATCCTCAGCAGGCGCACTATTCCTGGGTGGCCGTCACCATAATTGTGGTGGCCCTAGTGGTGAAGATTCTTCTGGGCCTGTATGTGAGAAGAGAAGGCTCAAAAATATCTTCTGAAGCCCTGAAGGCATCGGGATCCGAGGCTCTTGCCGATGCGGCCCTTTCCGCCTCCACCCTTGTTGCCGTGGTTCTTACCACATTCTGGGGGATAAGCATAGAGGGATATATAGGCCTGGTGATATCGGCCCTTATCATAAAGGCCGGCGTGGATCTGATGCTGGGTACGCTAAGCCACATTGTGGGGAAAAGGGCGCAGGGACAGCTTGCATCGGACATTAAGGCCGAGATAAAGTCCGTAAAAGGGGTTCTGGGCGTATACGATCTTGTGCTGCACGATTACGGCCCGGGCAAGGCCATGGGTTCCGTGCATGTGGAGCTTCCGGATGATATGGACGCCGTGCAGATACACAAGATAAGCAAGAAAATCCAGGCCCATGTGATGCGCAGATACAACGCAATGCTTACGGTGGGCATCTATGCTTCAAACAATACCGATCCGCAGGTGCTTCAGGCCAGGGAATTCGTGTCTGCCGCAGCCCTCTCCCTTGATGGGGTTAGCCAGGTGCACGGTTTTCTGCTGGATGAGCAGATAATGGCCTTCGATATCGTTGTGGAGTTCGGCCACGACCCCCTGGCCCTTAAGGAAGAGCTTGAGGCCAAGGTATCGGCCCGATATCCGGACAAGAAGATATATATTACAATAGATAAAAATTACACAGAGTAAAAACAAAAGATTATGAAACTAGTAAAAGTACTTGCAACTGCATTCGCTGCAGTTCTCATGACCGCAACAGCACAGACTGCTTCTGCACAGATCAATCTCCAGAAAGTGGCCAGCACAGCCGCTGTCCTCACCTCAAGCCAGGCACAGCAAATTGGCTCTTCTCTGCTTCAGCTGTACACAAACTACAAGGCCGCAGGCAAATTCGATATCAAGGACGCCAAGAACGTCACTGCACTGATGCTTCTTGCAAAAAATGTTGCAGACCTCAGCATCAAAGACAAATCTTCATTTGTGGGTGATCTCATCAAGGGTTCCAACAATCTGGTAACAGAGAAGAACTCAGACACGGTTATCAATACCCTGCTGTCCCTGTCACAGCTTAATCTTACCCAGAACAAGACCAATATGGGTAGTGCGGCAACGCTCCTTACCGGTCTGTTTTCCAAACTTTAAATTCTGAAAAATATGAAAAGACTTCTTGTTTCAATTCTTGTTCTCGCAATGGCTTCTGCTGCCTCTTCTGCCCAGGAACCTCAGAAGAAAAATCTTGGCAAAAAAATAAAGGATGGCACTGTTGAGGCATACGAAAAAACAAAAGACGGCACAGTGAAAGCCTATGACAAGTCCAAAGAGGGCGTGATGAAGGCTTATGAGGTCAGCAGTGAAGGTGTTGTTGACGCGTACGACAAAACATCCAAGGGAGCAGTGAAGGCTTACGAAAAATCCGAGAAATGGCTTAAAAAGAAAGCCAAAAAGGTTCGCGAGGTTTTTGTAGACGACGAAAAAAAGAACTAATCAGCGGCGCGTGGCGGAACTAAGCACGAGAGAACTCTCGAATATGCGGTTCACGTTGCGCGCCATTATTCTGTACTCTTCGTAGGCCTCTTTAGGGAAGCGTCCCGCTTTCACAACGGATTTCAAGCTTATGCGTATGCTGCCGTCAGGCAGCATTTCCGTTTCCGCCTCAAGGTCGAAGAATTTTGTTGATATCGGACTTATCTTCGGCATGGACTCTACGGAATATCCTTCGGGGATTCTCACGGTGACTACGTCCATGATGCTGCCTCCGTTGTTCACAACCATGTCGTGGACCCTTTCCGCACGGCTTACGGAAATTGCCCTGGAGAAAACCGGTACCGGAACGAACAGGCGCTCTCCCATCACCTTGCAATAGTGCCTGGAATCCAGCTCATAGCTTATTTCCATAACAGGCACATAATCCTTTTCCCCGTTCCACTGCTGGAAATTGTCTTTCACGTCCAGCAGCTTGAAATCCTGTACTGAAGAGCGGAATCCCTTGGTGAGGCGGCTCATATGCTGCTTAGTCTCCCAGTTGCGTATCGTGATATATGGCTCCGAGTGCTCCAGCGGGGCATTTATGTTGCACTGTGCGTGGGCCGATCCATCGGCCGCAATGTCCAGAATAGTGGAATATGTGATACACCTTAGGGAATCCGGATAGCCGGGAACGCGCACAAGCTCACTCCTGTCTTTGTCCACCAGCAGAACCTGATGGCCGGCAATGTCCTCGTGACGGTAGCCAAGTGGGTAGGCGGGGTTTGTACATTCCACCCATATGCTGTCTGCCTGCATGGGGATGCAAAGCATGGCGTGGTTCATCTGGCCCAGTGCGGAGTAGCCTTCGGGGAAGCTTGCCCTGGTGGTGCTGAGAGCCACGAAGCGGGAGTCTATCCCTATGGCCTTCAGCATGCTGTGCATAAGGAAGCTTAGGGCTTTGCAGTCTCCGTATCCGCTGCGATATACATCCGAAGGTGCGCTTGGGGCGAAACCTCCAATGCCCAGCTGAATGCTCACGTATCTTGTGTTGTCTCTAAGCCACTGGTATATCCTGCGTATCCTGGCAGCGTCGTTTTCGCAGGAGGAAGTCATCTCAAGCACCTTTGCCCGAAGTTCCTCCGGAAGCTCTTCGCTTGGGAAGAGCGAGGCGTTCCATTTGCCTGTGCCGTCCCATGTGGACTGGTTGCCGGTGGTGCCTCCATATACGAAGTCTGTGGGCGCGGAATATACATAAGGAATGAATTCCAGCATGGACGGCATCATGGATTCGTGCTTCAGCGCCGGCACATCCTTCACTTCCCACAGGTAGATGTCCCTTCCCTTTGCATTGCTCTTTGCCGGGTCCTGCCATGCCCTGTACATGATTTCCGTACCCTCTGGGATGTCCAGGGTGTATGATGCGCTCTTCACCGGCACGTCATAAGCATTCTGCGGCAGGAATGGGGGAAAAGAAAACACGCCCTTCCTGTAGGTCATGGTGTATTCATATTCCACGGTGTAGGGATATGATACATCGGGGATGAAACTGTAGTCCACAATATCATCCACAAGAGAGCCGCCCCTTATGCTTTTGTGCAGGTCCGATAACTTTGACTTTATCTTCTTGCCTCCGACGGTAACGGTTGCATTGAAGGATGTGAGCGAAATATAGCTGTCCGTGGTTTCAGAGAAAGCCGCCGCGGCATCTCCCTCTTCCCGGAATACGGTAATCCTGCTGGACACCTTATAGATTGCGTTCATGGCGGAAGACATGGTAAGCACTTCCGTATGCTCTTCCACAATCGCAGGCTCTTTCCTGTCCTGTGCCGCGGCAACTGTGCAGGAAAGTACTGTCGCCGCGAAAATCAAAGTTGCGTGTTTCATCAGTCTGCCTTGCGTATTACAATCATTGAGTCGTACAGAGAGCACATTGCCTGCCAGAAGTCCTTAAGGTCCGGGTAGTATTCCGGTGTAAGGAAAACAACATTCTGCCTGTAGCTGAAATTGGCCATAAGTGTGTTCTCTCCGGTCTTGGTAACCTGGAACATCACAGTGGCCCCAAGCGGGGCGAATGACATCCTTGCAGGGGAAGGTATCTGGTCCACAACATATCCCTCCGGGATTTCCAGATAGAAAGAGTAGTTGCACATCTCCTTGTAGTCGAAATCCACCGGATATTTCCTTTCTGCGTCCTTGAAGCTGTTCCTGTTGTGGAATTTCTGCAGGAATACAGGCACGTAGATCAGATCCGCGGCACAGTCGCAGTCTTTCTGGATTTCCATCTTGATGGAACATCCCGCGCTAAGACTGTCCATCTGCTCTGTCTCCATTCCGTTCACATGGAAGCCAAGCCTGTTCTCGAAGGCGTCAATGAATTTGTCTTCGTCGTTTATCTCGTTATAGGCCATCTTCATCATCAATGAAGGGATGCCCCTGTACTGCATATTGAAGCTACCCTCCAGAGTGCCGTCGGCAGAAAGTTTCGTCATCGCGGAAACATATTCCGAATGACCTTTGTCCGTAACCGTGAGGTCTTCCCAATAACCTTTGCCGTCAGCCACCGGGATGCGCGCCTGTTTCACGATATATTCCGGCGTAAGCACGTTGAAGTAGCCCTCCTTGCACGCGGCATCCAGGAATACGCTGCTGCTTTCGTCAAGCTGCACCTTCAGAACGAAGGTGTTGAAGGAATTCAGCCTTGGGTGGAAGTCCATTATCATGCCGTTGTCGCGGGTGCGCAGAAGCACAGGCTTCACATTGAATCCGGCATATTTCAGGGCCGATCCCATAATAGCATTGATATCGGCGCTGTTGCCGCTGCCGGCCTTCAGAATGTCTGATACATAGCCGGGCACCAGGGCGTTGTTTTTGTTCCAGCTTACCTTGCCCAGGGTCAGCTTCCATATTTCGGACACTTTCTCTATCGGCGTCAGATCCATGGCCATTATTGCATCAACTTCCGGTTTGAAACGGCATGGGGAATTCAGGACCTTGTGTATGTCCGATTCCAGAATGGCCTTGTCCACGTCATCCCAGCTGCTGCTAAGGTTCTTGTAGCTGCCCGGAAGGGTGATGGCCTGGAGGTCGTAGGTGATGGAACTGCGGTACTGCGATATGCAGTATATGTTGGATTCTCCCTTCATGGCCGGGATGTCCGTTCCAGTGAAGTTCTCAATGTAGAACTCCAGGCTCTCCGATTCATAGCCCAGGCTTATGGTCTGGTTCATGCTCTTCTGGCTGTACTGAAGGGTGAGGTAACCCTTGTTGTTCTTGCTGAAGTTCAGCCACTCCGGCCTCTTCACTTCCAGATGGGTGTAGTTCACGGGAACCGATCTCTGGAAATAGTAGGTGCCTATGTCCCAGTATGAATCGGACTGGATGTCATAGCTTAGCTCTATCACAGAACCCACCTTCACTTCCGGAGCGGAGAAGGACAGCTCTGTGATGCTGTCATTTATCCTTTTGCGGTGTATTGCGTTGGCGGGCATCTTCACCGCGTTCACATGGCCGTTCTCCATGTTGTATGTGGTGACCTTGATATGCGACATAAGTTCTTTGCTGTCGTTGTCTATATAGAAGGAATAGTCGCCCCAGCTTTTGCCGCTCTCCTTCAGGATCTTTGCACGCTGGATATAGCTGTTCTTGCGCACCAGTGTACCATTGCCCACCAGTTCTATGGATATGGTGGCATCCTGCCAAAGGATCAGGACATCGGCGGTTGTGTCTTTCGGATAGGTGGTCATGCCCACCTCCTCATCGGAGACCTTTCCCACTTTGGTGGTTATCGGAATGGACTGTGCGAAAGCGGCTCCCGCATACATGATGCAGGCAAGGGTCAGTATTGCAAAACGTTTCATGATGGATTAGTTCAGGATTTTGTTATTACAGAGCCGTAGCTGTCGTTGGTGAAATATGGGATTACGGACGGTTTGGCATTGCTTAGGAAATCCTCAGCCAAATTTAAAAAAAATAACTATATTTACACCATTAATATCTTTGATTATGGAAATTTGGCACATTTGGGTTATCGTGGCCCTTGTATTCATGATTCTGGAGGTCTTCACCACAGGTTTTGCCATAGCCTGCCTGTCTTTCGGCTGCCTTGCTTCGGCAATATGTTCGGCCTGCGGCCTGGCCTTCGGGTGGCAGATTCTTGCTTTTGCACTTCTGTCCGGCCTGGCGTTCGTAACAGTGCGTCCGCTAGTGCTTAAATTCTTCTTCAAGAAGGAGGAAGTTCCTATGAATGCCGATGCGGTGATAGGACGCAGCGCAAGGGTGTCCCAGAGGATAGACAGCGCAAACGGCAGCGGCCGCGTTGCCATTGACGGCGATGATTGGAAGGCCGTAAGCGACGAAATCATAGAGGAGGGAGCCATTGTGGAAGTGGTGTCCCGCGATAGTATCATTCTGACAGTTAAAAGCAAATAGGTTATGGAATTGGGAACTTCAGCTATTTTTGCAGCCATCGCATTGCTGGTTGTAATTTTCATTGTAAAGGGCTTCAAGATTATCCCCCAGGCAGAGACAAAAGTTGTTGAGAGACTGGGCCGATATCACCGCACCCTTAATTCGGGCATCAACATCATCTGGCCCATCATAGACAAGGCGCGCGAGATTTCAATACGCATCGCATATCACGATGTGGACGGCAGGATGCTTGTGCGCAGCAAAACCACCACTTCGATAGACCTGAGGGAGCAGGTGTATGATTTCCCGAAGCAGCAGGTGATTACCAAGGACAACGTAACCACATCCATCAACGCCCTGCTTTATTTCCAGATTATGGATCCGGTGAAGGCCGTTTACGAGATAGACAACCTCCCGAATGCGATAGAGAAACTCACCCAGACCACCCTGCGTAACGTCATTGGCGAGCTGGAGCTGGACGAGACCCTCACTTCCCGCGATACCATCAACTCCAAGCTGCGCGCAGTGCTGGACGATGCCTCAAACAAATGGGGCGTGAAGGTTACTCGCGTGGAGCTGCAGGATATCACCCCTCCAAGCAGCGTGCGTGACGCCATGGAGCGCCAGATGCAGGCAGAGCGTGAACGCCGTGCCCAGGTGCTTAAGGCAACCGGCGACAAAGAGGCCCTTATCCTGGAGTCTGAAGGCCGCAAAGCCGCAATAATCAACAATGCCGAGGCGGAGAAACAGACCAGAATCCTGGAGGCCGAGGGTGAGGCCAATTCAAAGAAGATACGTGCCGAAGCCGAGGCTGCTGCAATCATGAAGATTAGCGAAGCCATTGCCGGCTCCGGTATGACTCCTGCAAACTATATGCTGGCAGAGAAGTATATAGAGACTCTGAAAGAGATGGTTTCAGGAAAAGACAACAAGACTGTATTCATGCCGTATGAAGCATCTTCGATGTTAAGTTCCATCGGATGCTTCAAAGACATGTTCAATGCCGGAAAATAAACTGACGGCTATTCTTTAGTGGCGGTATAAAGTGTGGTGATGCCAAAGCTCATGGTGCGGAATCTGACGCCCGTGAAGCCTGCATCCCTCAGTTTTGCCGCCATTTTTTCGCCCCAGATGAAATTCTTCACACTGCCCAGGAAATACTTGAAAGCTCCCGGGTCCTTGCTCATCACGCGTCCTATCAGGGGCATGATATGGCTGAAATACAGATTGTATACGGCTTTCACAACCGGGTTCTGCGGATAGGAGAACTCCAGAATAACCAGCTGTCCGCCCGGGGCCAGCACCCTGCACATTTCGGCTAGGCCCTTCTCCAATTCGCTGAAATTGCGTATGCCGTATGCGCAGGTTACTGCTTGGAAGCTGTTGTCTTCATATGGCATTTGCTGCGCACTGCCGCAGGTAAAGACTATCCTGTCTTCAAAACCTGCTTTGCAGGCCTTCTGATGGCCTATTTTCATCATCTCACGGCTAAGGTCCAGGCCTTCCACCTTCTTCGCCTTGCCTTTTTTTAGTGCTATTATGGACATGTCGGCGGTGCCTATCGCAACGTCCAGCATGGTGTCCACCGGGCGCATGCCCTTCACCGCCTTCTTCCTCCATAGTATGTCTATACCCATGGATGTGAAGTGGTTGAACTTGTCGTAGGTGTGGGCAATGCCGTCAAAGAGTTTTCCTATATGAGCTTTCTCGTACATGATGTGCTTTATTTGTTGTATGGGCGTCCCGGGAAGTAACGGTTTACTTTCTTTATATAGTTCTCGTACTCCGGATATTTGCTTTTGCTAAGGTACTCTCCCAGCCAGGAGCTTCCCATGAAAAGAAGGATGAGAAGCACCGCACCGCATATTGTCCAGTTCAGGACTCCGGCGCCGGCCGCAATGGAGAAGAGGTAGAAAGACACCCAGATGCACTGCTCTCCCAAATAGTTGGGATGGCGGCTTACATTCCAGAGACCTGTGGTGTTGAAGCCCTTGTTGTATGGGGCTGGAAGTTCCTCCAGTTTTTTGCCTTCCTTTATCATGGCCCATTTGGTGCTTTGGAAGCGCCACTGCTGCATGTCTGCAGTTGCCTCATAGCCTATGAACCAGGCCATCAGTATTGCAGCTATCACATCCTGCCAGCCGAAAGGACGGGCGGAACCCATTGCCGCAACAGCGGGTAGGGTAGTGAGCAGGACAAGGAAGTTCTGGTAGATTGAAATGAAGAGGAAATCGAAGAGCACCCATTTCCAATATGGCTGGAATTCTGGGCGCTTGCGCAGCCATGGCCAGCGGTAGTCTTCCTCTCCGGACCAGAATTTCCAGCTGTAGGCACCCTTGAGGGCGAAATTGAAGGTGAGGCGTGCTCCCCAGGCTGTGGCAAGCACGGCCATCAGCACCAGACGTGCGTCAAAACCGCCTTTGACGGCCACCACCCAGGTGTAGATTGCCGGGAGTATGCTCCAGAGCTTGTCCATCTGGCTGTTGTTACGTGTTATCTCACCCACGATGAAACAATATGCCGCGCTGCATGCCGCAATTATAAGAAGGATGTTAAGGGTTTCCGTCTGCAGGGCGCTTAGGCCCAGGAATGCAAAAGTTTCCATAAATTTCAGTTAAGTTGTGTATTAATGTAGGGATGATTTCAATTTAAGGATGCGCCTTAGGCTGGCGTCTATTCTCTCCACCGGTATCCTGCCGCTTTCCACGGCATCCAGCAGACCGGAGTATGCCTCTTCAAAGTCCTTGGGCATAAGCACTATGTCTGCGCCTGCCTCAATGGCCATGACTGCGGACCGGGCCGATGTGAACATCTGCGTTATGGCCTCCATTTCCATGGCGTCGGTAATCACTATGCCGTCAAAGCCAAGTTCTGTGCGCAGTTTGCCGTCTATAAGGGTCTTTGAAAGGGTTGCGGGCAGATTGTCACCGGAAACTTCAGGGGTGGTGATGTGACCTATCATTATCATTCTGGCTCCGGCTTCTATGCCTTTCTTGAAAGGGATAATCTCGCAGGAGAGCATCTCTTCCCATGTCTTGTTGCTTGCGGCTATGCCCAGGTGGCTGTCCGTGGCAGTGTCTCCGTGTCCGGGGAAGTGTTTCAGACAACCTATTGTGCCGGCTGCGTTCAGGCCTTCCAGGAACTTCATCATAAGTTCTCCTGCCTGCCGGGGATCGGAGCTGAAGGCTCTTGTACCTATCACGGGATTGTCCGGATTGGTGTCTACATCGGCAACGGGTGCGAAATCCACGTCTATCCCGTATTCCCGCAGATATGTGCCTATGCTGATGCCTGCGTTGTAAACGGCATCGGGGCCGCGCCTGCCCATGAACTTCATCGATGGAAAGCGCGGAACGTCAAATTCCATGTTCCCGGCAATGCGTGCCACGCGTCCGCCTTCCTCGTCTATGCAGATAAGGGAGAGGGGGTCGCGTTGCTTTATTGCTTTTACAAGGGAATCCAGCTGGCTGGGGCCGGAAAAATTCTGGGAGAATATGCAGTATCCGCATACGGGTGGCAGTTCTGCCAGGCTGTCGGCAGTTTCCGTGCTCTCTGCGCCATGTATGCTTTCAGGACGAACTATGAAAAGCTGGGCAACTTTCTGCCGTATGCTCATTGCGGAAATCATACTTTCCATCTGCTTCTGGGCAATCTCCTCTTCAGTTTGGGAGATGCTTGTGCATGCCAGCGCGGACAAAATGGAAACTGCAGGGAGTATGAGTTTATATTTCATATCTTTCATTCTCATCCAAAAGACAAAGATACAAATAATTTTCCGCCATATGTCGAACAATATCAGTATCTTTGTCCAAGCGTTGAATTTTAATTGGTATGGCAAAGATTTCAAGATTCTTTTTTTATGGATTTATCTTATCGGCCGCGCTGATATCATGTAACAAGAATAATCCTTCGGAGGGGGATGACCGCCCCATCGTCATAATATACGACAACGATGTGCACTGTGCTGTTGACGGCTACACCAAGATTGCCGGCTTGCGCGATGCTATTGCTGCTGCGGACACCGCCTATGTTGCTCTGGTTAGCTCCGGAGATTTCATGCAGGGAGGAATGGTAGGCTCCCTTTCCAGAGGTGCAGATATCATTTCCATTCTCAATACAGCCCGATATGATGTGATTACCCTGGGCAACCACGAGTTTGATTATGGAGTTCCGCGTCTTATGGAGGTGCTGTCGTCACTGGATGCGCAGGTTGTTTGCGCAAATTTCCGCAGCATGGACAAACTTCAGCCATACTTCGCCCCGTACACCATCAAAAAGATGGGAAGGAAGAAGCTTGCCTTCATAGGTGTGCTCACTCCCGAAACTCTCTATGGCGAAAGCTATTCGTTTTATGACAGGGACGGCAATCAGCTGTATGATATATGCGAAGACACTCTTGCCTCCCTGGTTCAGGAATCCGTGAACAAGGCCCGCG
This sequence comes from Bacteroidales bacterium, assembly GCA_024401715.1. Lineage (GTDB taxonomy): Bacteria > Bacteroidota > Bacteroidia > Bacteroidales > UBA932 > Cryptobacteroides. The sequence continues at coordinate 22,477 of JAKSKO010000013.1, read as the reverse complement.
CGGAGGGTGCGGACTACGTGGTGGCGCTTGCCCATCTTGGAGAGGAGGGCGAATATTTCACATCTGTGGACCTTATCCGGAACACCACAGGCATAGATGTGGTGCTTGACGGACATTCCCATTCCGTTGTTGAATGCAATATGGTTCCGGATATCAAACAGATTCCGACGCCCTTAACGCAGACTGGAACCGCCGTGGTGAATGTTGGCAAGTTGCATATTTCAAAGGACGGCAAATTCTCCACAACACTTATCCCGGCAGAGAATATATCACACGAGAGCGCAAGTGTCGCCGCTGCCGTTGCCGCTGCCAAGAAACATTTTGAAGACTTCACAAGCCGCGTATGTGCGGAATCCGAGTGCAGGCTGCCAATTAAAGATGCCGATGGCAAAAGAATAGTCCGCACTCAGGAGACTGGTATAGGCAATTTCATCTGTGACGCCATTGCTGCCATCGCGGATGCACAGATATCGTTTTTCAACGGCGGTGGAATGCGTGCCGATATCCCGGAAGGCAGGGTGACAAATGGCGATATGATTAATGTTATCCCGTATGATAACCAGCTGTGTCTGATGGAATTGACGGGAAAACAGATTCTGGAGGTTCTGGAAAAGGGCTTCAATGCCCTTCCTGCGGAAAGCGGAGACTTCCTTCAGCTTGCCGGCATAAGGGTTTCGGTGAAATTGGGTGCAAAACCAAGAATCCAGAGCGCGCAGGTGCTGCAGGATGGTGAATGGGTGGCTCTGGCTCCGGATGGCAGATACAAGGTGGCTGCTCCCGATTATATCCAGACAATGATGTCATTCAAGCCTACTCTTCTGAACCCGTCCATGGGCTTAGTTTACATGCTGGTGCCGGATTATGTAAGGGAGAAACTTGACGGGCATATCAGCGCCTCATACAAAGACCCTCAGGGCCGCATAATCATATCGGAATAAAACAGAAGAATTTTAATAATGAAATTTTACCGTATAGCAGCAGTCCTTCTGCTAAGCCTAAATCTTACAAGCGCATTTGCACAGTGGAGCGGCAGCGTTAATGCCGATGGTGCATGGAACTTCTTGAAAAGCAACAACGAAAATGCCGATGTGAAGCTGAAGTACAACAGCAATAATTTCTATGTGGGATCCGGGCTGAATTTCGGTCACAGTTTCCTGCCGTCATCACAGGTGACATCCATTCTTGACGCTAAAAAGGAAAAGGACCAATATTATAAAGGGGAGAGCAAGACCATTGATCCGCGTAAATTCAAAGCCGGGGCAAATCTGGATTTCGGCTATAAGTTCGACCCTCTAAATGTGCTGGATGCCAGTGTGTCATATTCTTATAACAGCACTGATGAGAAGTCCCTTCTTAATTCGGAGAGATATACCAGCAATTCCGCAACGGGTACCGAAGGCACGCAGAAGGATACATTATATGCCAATGTCCATAATTTTGTCTTTAGTACGTCATATGTGCACGGCTTTGATTCAAGACCGGGGGCACGTCTGGGTGTTACCGCGTCCAGTGCCTCCAACCTGAAATCGGAATCCAACAGGAGGGTTACTTTCGGTAATTTTTATTCCAGAGACAAGAACTACGCCACATACAGCAGTTTGAATGCTTTCAATTCCAACTTGTCCGTTTTCTATGAAGACGCTTTCAGACTTGGCTCGGACAATCTGAAATTGAAGGCCGGAACCGATTTCGTTACGAACCAGGATATTGATGCCTATGCTGCAGAGAACTATGTGAACGGGGAATGGCGGGATTCCACACAATACAGGCAGTCCTATTTTTATAGCGCCCTGTCCACAGAACCTTATGTCAATCTCACATATACTTTGGGAAAGTTTGATTTCTTCGTAAAAGAAAGGGTTCAGGTGTACTGGCATGCTATGCTGAACAAACTGGAGGATATCCAAAAGCCAGGTGAAGCGAAGAGCCTGTTTGACAAGGTTGATGCAAGAAATCTTCTAAGCGCCGGCATAACATACCGTATCAATGACTTTCATCGCGTAACAGTGGATTATGGAAGAAGCATTTCGCGTCCGGACTACAAAAAGCTGTGCCCAACCCTTATGATAGGAAAATCGGAGGGAGAGTATTTCATTGGTAACCCGGGATTGCTGCCGGAACTCACAGACAAGGTGAACCTGTCCTACAGCTATAAGAAAGGCATTTTTGAGACCAGACTTGATATCAACTACCGCGACAAGCGCAATACGGCGGAGAAGGTGATTGACCTGGAAAAATCAAAGGATATCACAGACCCTATGGTGAAAACGCTGTACACATGGGTGAATAGCAAGAGGCAGAACTCCTTCGGTACCAAGCTGGACCTGAAGATAGACGGCAGCAGTGTGAAGGCCGATATCTGGGCCGGCTTCAACTATGACACCTACTGGAAGAATGCCAAGGTGGACAAGAACGACTTCAACTACGAACTTGGAACAATAGTGGACGTATTCCTCACCAAGACCACCAAACTTTCATCTTCCCTGGTATACGTCAGTGCCAAACATTCGGCCTACAATATGAAAGGGGAGGATGTGCTGGCCAATCTGCGCTTCTCACAGATTGTGACGGCCGGGCTTGAACTCTATGCCGAGTTCAAGGATATTGTGGACAAGGAAGTATATGAGGAGACCTGGAATGCCGATATGAACTATCTGAAGCTTGTCTCCACCAAACCTAACCACAGGGCCATGCTCCTTGGAGTGAAATACGTATTCTAGAACGGATAGCCTATGCCGAAGTTCAGGCACATGCCGTCTCTCCATAGATTAGGGATGTTGTAGTAGCCGCGGCGCCCGGTGTCGAACGGTGCATGGATAGCAATGCCAAGGTCCAGACGTATCACAATGGATTCGTAGTCCAGCCTAAGTCCGGCTCCCGTTCCAAGGGCTATCTGATTAAGGAAAGTTGAGGCTTCAATCTGGCTGTCATACAGACGTGTAAGGTTGAAGGCTTTCATTATGGCTTCTATATCTTCGGCCGGTATATAGTCCCTCAGGCTCCTCTGGGTCCATACGTTGCCGGCATCCACGAACACCGCTCCGTTTATTTTCCAGAAAATAGGGAAGCGCAACTCTGCATTCATCTCAAGTTTGATGTCGCCGGTGTGGAAAACCTGCGCACTGTAGTTCTGGTTGTTGAAGTTGCCAGGGCCCAGGCTTCGCGGCGGGAATGCGCGAATGCTGTTGGGACCGCCTATCGAATATCCTTCCGACGCTGGGGAAACCACGCTGTTGCCATAGGTGATCACCGCTCCGGCCAACGCCCTTGTTGCCAGCTCAATCCTGTCTGCGAGGGTGAACTTGTTCCTTAGCTCGAAGTGGATTTTCACGAACTGGTCATAGTCAACACCGAGAATGGTTTTGCCCTTCTTGTTGAAATCCTGCCCGCAGGCTGCCATAATGCCTGAAATCAGGTTGGCGGATTCTTTCACCTTTATGTCCAGGGCCGTGTTCACACGCAGATTCTTGTTCCTGTAGTTGTTATAGCTGAATGAATAGCTGGTGGACGGAATGAATTCGTTGCTTGCAAACAGCTTCATGAGGTCGTTGAATGTAAGATGCGCCGGGAGTTTATCCGGCATATTGTCTGCCAGGACGACGGACAGATATGCAGGGGAGAAGCTGTGGGTGATGTATTTGTTCTGGCGCAGGCTGTAGTCCAGACCTCCGTACAGCTTGTGCATGCTGTAGGTTCCGGAAATATTCTCGTTCAGATAACCCAGGCGGTACAGTGTCTGGCCGATGTACTTCAGCGAACCTTTGCCCAGCTGCAGATAAGGGAAACTTAGTGAAAGATCGGCTCCCAGAAGGTATGTGTCGTTTCGCACAGGATCTTCCTTCATTCTCTTGTCCATGTTCCAGTAGTATGCACCCCTTATCTTGGTGGTGAAAATGTCCCCACGCTTGAACAGGTTGTCTTTTGCCAGTGACACTGCTGCGTCCGGGCCCAACTGGTTGTTGCTTCGGTACACTATGTTGCCTTCCGCCTTAAGGTTAAGATCGCGGTCCAGGCTGTCCAGTCCGGAGGAGAAAGTTCTTTCATAAAGGACGCCGGCGCCGGATTTCATCAGCTCTCCGTCAATAATGTTATTGTAGTCCTTCATGCTGAAAATCCTTGCCCTAAGCCTTCCCAGGGTGTCCAGCTTGTATTCTGCCGCCAGGTTGTTGATGAAAGATGCAGAGTTTCTGTTCACCTCCACATTGTCCGATACGCTGCCGCCCAGCATCACGTTAAGTCTGTTGTTGAAGAATGATTTGGAGAGATTCAGGGTGTAGTCTGTGGTTTCGGTGCCCATGCCGTGTTTACCCTTGGCAACGCCGAAATCCAGGTTTATCTTGTTGCCCAATTTATTGGATACAGCGGCGTTCAGCTTGGATTGCACGATGCTGGATAGGGCATAACCTTCCATCTGTGCGGCTTCATTGCTCTCCGATGCGTACATTCCCGTGGCCAGAAGAACGGCAGCCAGGCCCTCGCGGCTTTCCTCCTCCATTTCCGCAAGCTCCTTCCTTATCTCCGCGTCCTTAGGGGCGTCAAGGAAAAATCCTATGTCAATTTTGTCCAGCGTGCCTTCCACCTTCACGCCGGTTATGAAGTCTACCTTTCTGGAAACCTCTCCCGCCGGCTTGTATGTTGATTTCGCGCCCTGTGAGGCGGAAATGGCAACGAAGGTGCTGTCTATCCCACCGTTGAATTTTATGCAGCTGCCCTTGTCCACGATGAAAGGCATCATAGGATAGAACTTAGGCGAGAAGAAGATTCTTCCCTTCGGAACATCTATCTGTCCTCCCAGATCCAGACCGGTCTGCGGGTTGAAGCCCACTTTCACTGTTCCCACAGGATTCACCTGTGCAAGGTTTTTGGCGTCTATAGGGTAGGTGATATCTGTCTGTGGCAGAATGCCTATATCCACTTTGGCAAGCAGGCTGTCCACAGGGCCGGTGATGCGGCCGTCTATGTTTGCAAGAAGCTGGCCGTATACAGGAATAGGTCCGTCCTTAGGCAGTTTCACCGGTTCGAAACGGTCCGATTTCAGCTCTACGTCCAGCATCATCGTTCCCAGGTCCAGGCCTCCGTCAAGAGCCACATAGGTGCTGTCGGCTGCAATGATGCGAAGGCCGTTCAGTTTCACCTTGTTGTCTTCCAGCGTTATTTCCTCCTCACCAAGGCTGATAGGGACGTTGTATGGTTTATACTCTGCGCCAACCCCCACCGGTTTCACTGCGGCAAAGATGTTCACATTCTCCGGAAGGCCGCTTATTGTTGCGCGCGCCCTTATGTCTCCGTGTATGCTTATGTCTTCCGGCAGTTCCACGAACTCCTGTGCAATTTCCACAGGGATGTCGTCCAATGTGGCATTGGCAACAAGATGTCCCGGATTTTCGGCGTCCGGACTTACATTCAGAACTATTGCCCTGTCTCCCAGTTTCTTGCCGTCATACACAAGGTCTGCAAGTTTCAGCTTGCCGTCCATCTTAAGGCCTTCGCCGTCACACCTGAGGTCTGCGTCCAGTTTTGCATTTATTGCCGGGATTTCCGTCTCTCCCTTCAGCTCAGGAGTCTTGAGCTCCACTTTAAGATTTCCTGTTGAGCCAGCTTTGGCAAGTGACGCCGAAAGACTGTTAAGATCCAGGCCACGCTTTTGCAGCATACCGCGCAGAGGGTTGTCCTGCTCTATGGTGATGCCCGCAACCGCAGTTGGGATGGTGGCTATCAGGGACTCCAGCATGTTCAGGGTGATTCCGTTTTCAAATGACGGAAGCAGCTCGGGAATCTTCAGCGCGTGTGCGGCTATGCCTGCGGCAATGTCTATTCCCGGCGTGTTTATGTTTGCCCTGCAGATGTCCTTGTCTGTCTTGAAATCTATCTTCAGGGTGCTCAGTTTCAGGGTGTCGCCCCCTGTTTTGGCATCAAGGCCCGTTATGCGGCTTTCCAGGGCAATGCCCGGCAGCTCTCCAAGGAAGTCGTTTATGCTGAAATGGCTCTCCTGGTGCAGCGCTGCAGTTACCGATGTATCGCAATAATGTACAGGTGATGCCACCGTGCCGCTGACGCTGCCCTTGGCAAGATTCGCTGCAAGCTGTATTCCCGATACATCTATGTTATTGTATCGGCAGCTGTCAAGCTGAAGTTCCAGATCTGCCGCCATGCCGGCATCGCTCGGGTTTATGCCCTTGCCGGATGCCTTGATATGGCCGGCCACAACTATTTCGTCTCCGGACATTTCAAGAATTTTGGCGATATCGGTGCGGCTGAGGTTAACGTCGGCCTTGTATATCTCCTTGTCAATATCGTACTCTGCGATAAGAGAAATGTCCGTACCTGCGTAAGAACCTTTTGCCGAAGTACTTACCTGCATCTTCCCCAGGTCGAAACGGGTGTTTGTGAGTGTGGCCTGCACATCCATTTGCGGCACACTTGCAAACAGATGCCCGGAAGTGATGAGGTTATTGCCTATGTCTGCAATGGCGTCTCCGGCCAGGCGTTCCACAGGAACGGAGAGTTCACCCATGGTGAAAGTGCTGTTCGCAACATCTATGTCGTGGACGGTGAAGCACATGGATCCCAGATCCACAAGTGTGCTTGTGCCGGCCTTGCCTATGTCAAGTCTGAGGCCCATAGGCTCCAGGGAGAATCCCACATTCTTCAGGGAAAGTTCCTGAAGGTCAATGACTATGGCCATCGAACTGGTGTCGGCAGGGGCATCTTCAGTTTCTTCGCCCTCCAGCAGTTTCACAGACACATCGGTATCTTCCAGAACGCCGTCTGTTATAGGGAAAAAGAAGTTCTGCGGGTTGATTTTTTTCACTCCTGCCGCCAGCCTGCCTATCCTGCCGTCAATCTCAACGGCCGGGATAAGGTCTCCGGTATGCGCCACAACATCCCTAAGGTCCAGGAAGTTTACTGCTATGGAATCCGGAAGTTCCTTGATCTCCAGACGGGCATCCATACGCCCGATGAATGCAAGAGTGTCATTCTTAGTGCCTCCTACGAACACATCACCAAGGAGGATGTTGCACGGCGGGCGTACGGAAAAGTGTCCTACAGCCACCTCAATGCCTGTTTTGTCTGACAGTATGCGTGCCGCCTCGGTCACCGCCTTCTGCTGCACAGAAGGTATGGTAAGAGCAAACAGCAAGGCTGCAAGCAACACGATTGGCAGAACTATAAGTACCGCTGCCGCAATTCCTATTCTCCTGGCGATTTTCTTCATTCTAGAAATATGTTTGCATTCCGAACTTCAGACCATACATTCCGTTTGTAAACTGCATGTCAAGAAGGCCTCCGATTTTGCCGGAAAAGAGCACGAGGTCATTGGATACAGACTTGCTGCCGTCCCTGTTGAGAATGTAAGTGCCGGAATAGCCTAGAGACATGATGCTGAAGTAGATATTGAAAGATTTGTTTCTCTTGAGGTTCAACATTATCAGAGGAAGAGCCTGTATACCCCAGGAAACCTGTTTGTCGGTGAGTTTGGCATCCGGAACGCCTTCTATGGCAGCCTGCTTGTAAAAAGGGAAATCGCCACCCGCGTAAAGGTGTGTGTCCAACCACACGCTGATTACACCCTCAAAGAGGTTGAAGAGACGGTAGCGGGCATAAGGCATAATGGAAAAGCCGGGTCCCTGCATACGTACGTTCTGGAATTGCTCCCCCTTGTCGTCCATGGAAATACGATTGTAAAGGTTCATGTAGTTCAGTGAGAGTTTTGCACCCACCTGCAATTTATCCGAAAACTGATATCCTATGTCCGGATCTATTGCGATGGAAAAGCCGTTCTGCTTGTCCAAATCCTTTGAGTTATTATGGAGACGTATATCAAACGAATAGCCATAGTACCATTTGCGTTGGAAACTTTGTTCCTCAGAGCTGGTCTTTTCCATGGTTGCTGTTTGTGCCCATGCAGAGCCTTCCATCATCAGCATAACTGCTGAAATCAATATGAAGATTTTTTTCATACCTGTGTTTTATTCATTGTTATTGCTGGAATATACCAATACACCGTCAACGTAAGTTGCCAGAATCCCGGTATTCCATATTGTATCTAGATTGTCTTTCATAAAATCGGTATCACAGACTGCAAAGTTTGCAATCTTGCCTGCTGCGATTGAGCCCTGGCGGTCCTCTTCGCGCCACTGGTATGCCACGTTGGTGGTCATTGCCTGGAGAGCCTGTTCACGTGTGATGCATTCGGCCGGGTTGTGCACACCATCCTGGCCCAGAGAAGGCAGTGTGCGTGTAACAGCGGTGTAGACGCTGCATGCAACGCTCATCGAGGATGAAATAGGATAGTCGGAATGGAAGTTTACCTTGCAACCCAAGTCACAGAAAGACTTGATAGGGTACTGCGTATCCGCCCTCTTGCCTATGAATGAGCATGTTATGTCATATTCCGGAGGGAGTTTGGGTGTCCACAGGGGTGCAACCACAGGAATGATATCATTATCGGCAAAAGCCTGGAAATCACGCGGATTCACCACTTGCAGATGAGACATGCTATTGCGTCCGTCCCTGATTCCTGTCTGGGCCACGGCCTGCGATATACCCTCGATAGCTGTATGAATGGCCGCGTCTCCGATAGTATGGAAATGAACATTCATCCCGTTGAGGTTGTTAAAGGCCACAATCTTGGCAACACGAGATGGCTCCGGACAACGCTTGAGGCCGTAGTAACCGGGCATGTCGGAATATTCCTCCTGAAGCCAGCCGGTATGCGCCTCTATTACGCCGTCAATGAACATCTTGGTGCCGATAATCTTGAAGTACTCGCCGTTATGCCTGTTATGCATGGCAAGCACGTTATTAAGGGCAGAATCCAGTTTGGAGTCCGGAACATTCTCGTCAATCACAAGATTTGCATAAGTACGAAGCTTCCAAAGTCCCTCGTCGCACAGTTCCTGATAGGCCTCGGTTGCATATGGGCAACCCAGACCAAGGCCGGCCTCTGTCACTGCTGTAAATCCATAGCTGAAGGCCTTCTCCTGCCACATAAGCAGGCCCGCCTTGCACTGGTCTTTGGTCATGCTTATCTTGCCAAGAATCTCTATGGCAGGATTCTCCGAAAGGTAACCGGTAGGGTTGCCATCTGCATCCACGCGAACGCAGTCGGCGCCATATTTCATCACAGCATCGGCGTCAATGCCGAACTGCTTCATTGCAGCTGTGTTCAGCCACATAGAGTGCCCGTCCTCGGTATTCAGGAACATAGGTACGTCGGGACAGATGACATCCAGCATTGCTGCGTTCGGTTCCCTGTCCTTAACCAGCCAGCCTGCACCCTTGTACATGGTCATGCCCGGATGCTCGGCCATGAACTGCTTCATTGCCTGCACATAGTCATCCATTACCACAACGCCATCGCGATATGTTACCTCTGTGAGGTCTGCCTGCTGGAAACGGTCGGCCGCCAATAAGCCGTGGGTATGAGCTTCAAGGAAGCCCGGATAGATGCTGGCCGATCCATAATCCTTCACCACGGTCTTGGAGTTGCAAAACTTGCGTGCCTCTTCCCGGCTTCCCACGTATTTGATGACGCCATTCTCCACAAAAACCGCCTCGGCGGCAGGAGTGGCCTCGTCCATTGTGACAACATTGCCTATAAGCAGCAGAGTCTCCTTACTACCGCATCCGGCAATAAGGAGAACTGCACTCAGCAGGAGTGGTAAACAAGCCCGTTTCATAAGGATCGGGGTTTATTTGTTGAAATAGAATTTCAGATAGTAAGGCAAGAGAAGATCCACCTGATTCTTGCGCGGAGTTTCCTGCATTGTCATGCTGCAATCCTTGCCGATGACCATTGTGTTCACGCCCTCAAGTGTGTATGGAGTCCACTGGATGCCCTCCTGGCTTGGATTGCCGGTGCGGGCGAAGTTTGTGAGCGCCTTGCTGAAGTCCCTGGTGAGGGCCGGGTCGTATGGGCCGCCTGCCTCGTATGCCAGGTTGTTGAATGCGTATGTGAGCTCACAGGCGTGGCATGCACCTTTCCATCCATCATAACCTTTGCCGAAGTAATACATATAGGTCTTGCCATTGCCGCCTGCAGCAACATGGTTGTTTGCCATGATGACGGCAGCCATACGGAAGAACATTTCGCTTTGAAGCTCGGTACGCTCCCAGATCTTGGGATATTGGGCAGAGATTTCGTCCTGGTCGCAAACAACAGAATTGATAAACTTGTCAACTACAGCGCCATCCTTGCCAAGTACATTGCGGATTTCCTCCTCTTTGCTGTTAAGGAAACGGTCGCAGAACAACTTCAAGCCATCCTCGCCCATGTAAGTATAGAGGTATGCCCAGTACTTCATCTCCTCGGAGGTTGTACCAATCATCACGTCAACGTCCTTGGATGCGCCCTCGGTCAGGGCCTTGAAAGGATCGGAAGGGATGATGCTGCGCGCATCATCACGCATAGGGTGATTGTTGTTCTGAGCCAGGATTCCGCCGCCTTCAATGCCCAGGCGGCCAGTCTCCATCTCCAGAAGCTCCAGGATTCTTTCCTGTGAAAGACCCAGCAGCTCGTCCATGTTCTTGCAACCGCTAAGGCGGGTAAGAGCCTCTGCCATGTCATAATGGTCGAATTCCTTCTGTCCGAAAGTGAGGTTCAGGGCACCTGACATCGGGATGGCACGCTGGAACAGGCCTTCGCTGCCCTTTGCAACAAGGTGACAGCTTACGCTTCCGCCGCCGGCAGACTCGCCGAAGATGGTTACGTTCTTAGGATCACCGCCGAACGCTTCGATATTCTGCTGCACCCAGCGCATGGCCATCTGCTGGTCCAGTATGCCAAGGTATGGGGCATCAGGGAAAGCCTCGCCACCAGGTACGTGGCTGAAGTCTATGAAGCCCATCAGGCCTATGCGGTAGTTGATGGAAACCAGTACGATGTCCGGATTGTCGGCCACGAGATATTTGCCGTCATAAAGAGGGTCGATAGTACCGCCCAGAATATATGAACCGCCGTGAATCCAGATCATTACAGGTTTGTTCTTGGTAGTCAGGTCCTTTGTCCACACGTTCAGGGTGAGGCAGTCCTCGCTGCGGTTGTAATGGCTGGCAGCCTCTGTTTCAGAGTAATTCTGGAGGGCTGGGTTGCCGAATTCTTTGGCCTGGAAGACCTCATCCGAAGCCTCTGCCGGCTGTGGAGCCTTCCAACGCAGCTGGCCCACAGGGGGCTGTGCGTAAGGAATACCCTTGAAAGAAAGTACGCCGTTTTCCTCAACAGAGCCCACAAACTGGCCGTTGAAGCACTTGACGCTTGGATTCTGATTTGTCTGGCCGCAAGATATCAAGGCAGCCATAGAGCTTAACGTAGCTAAAAAGCGTAGTGTGTGTTTCATATACCTATATTAATAGAACATGCAAATATAATGAAAAATAATAAAATATCCTTTTTGCTGCTATGCCATTATTTGGCATTTCTGGGCTGTAGTTTTGCATCAAGAAACAACGACAGACATGAAAACCACTCTTTCTTTCCGCATCAATGCCATTGCCGCAGCAGTCATATTCCTGTTGATAATCCTTTTCTCCGGCGAGGAGAAATCTCCGGAAACAATATTCGATAATGGCAGCTATTGTGTCCCATCCTTCTCTGAAGAGCACGCCGGGCTGATAGCCGATTCCGCCTGCGAACAGGCCTATGCCATGGAGGACGCCAAATTTGAAAAGTATTAAGATAATGCGTATCTTTGCAGTCCGATAATATGCGTTTTCTACTTCCGATAACTGTCCTGGCCATAGTGGCCATTCTTCCGGATATGTATATAACCAAGGCATTCCTGAAGGATTCGCCCATGTATGTGAGGCTGCTGCAGTGGCTGCCAACCATTCTTTTATTCCTTGGCATTGCCGGGCTTCAGATGGGAGGGGCGGAGAGCAACTGGGCAATGAAACTGCTTTTTGCCGTCATTCTCTGTTTCATGCTCCCGAAACTGTTCTTTACCGTCATCTCTCTTGCGGGAAGGCTCGTGCACCTTCAGCTAGCATTCAACCTTGCCGGTGCCGCGATAGGCATCCTGTTTCTGATATGCGCGGCCTATGGACTGGCCATCGGATGGAAAAATCCCGTGCAGAAAGAGGTGCACCTTCATTTCAAGAACCTTCCGGAGTCTTTCGACGGCTACACAATAATCCACATCTCGGACTGGCATCTTGGAACATACAGGCCGCATCCCCAGACAATACTGAAAGAGATACAGCTTGCGAATGCGGCCGATGCCGACGCCATTGTCTTTACGGGCGATATCGTTAACGGTAGCCCCGTAGAGCTGGAACCGTTCAGGGAGATGCTTTCCACCCTTAAGGCGAAGGACGGGGTGTTCAGCGTCATGGGCAACCACGACTACTGCATGTACGGCAGCGATCATACCCCCGGAGGCATCCAGCGCAACATAAAGGCTGTGCAGGAAATGGAAAGAAGCTTCGGGTGGAAGCTTCTCTTGAATGAAAACTGTCTTGTTGCAAGAGGAACGGACACACTTGCCATTATAGGGGTGGAGAATGACGGATCACCGCCCTTCCCTCAATATGCAGATCTTGACAAGGCACTAAGCGGGACCGGCGGAGCCGCCTTCAAGGTGCTTCTAAGCCACGATCCCACCCATTGGAGACGGGCGGTGCTTCCCGGCACTGACATAGACCTCACTCTTTCCGGGCACACCCACGCGATGCAATTCAAATTGTTCGGATTCTCCCCGTCAAAATTCGCCTACAAGGAATGGGGAGGCCTATATGAAGAAGGCCAGAGAAAACTTTACGTCTCAACAGGAAGCGGCGGAAACGTGGCATTCCGTTTCGGCGCATGGCCGGAAATCATCAAGATAACCATCCATACGGAAAACTAAGCAGTATTTGCCTCTCGCAGGTAAAATACTCCCTATCCCAGTTTTACACCCCAGTCGGCCAGGAGGGAGTCCATGATGCGCATGGCGGTAAGTATTTCGCTGTGGGGAAGTTCGCGGGTCTCGCAGCTGTGTTCCTCTATGGCGCGCTTGCAGGCCAGCACCTCGTATTCGAAGCCTGTAAGCTGTGCGGGAGCGGTATATTCGGCTATGAGTTCGCGATTGCGACCATATACAACGGCCTTGCATGGATTGGTGACGTTATCCACAATCATGCAGGCCTTGGTGCCGTTGATTGTAGCCTCCAAACTGTCGCCTCCGGTTACTGATGCGTGCAGAGCGGCCATCCTGCCGTTGTTATAGATTATGCTTATGCTCTCCTGAAGATCTACGCCGCCCTCGCTAACAACAGCCTGCGACTGAATCTTTTTGATATCGCTGCCAAAGTGCATCAGAGCGAAATGGAGGGGATATATGCCCAGGTCCAGAAGCGCACCTCCGCCCAGGCTGCTCTTGGCCACGCGCTCTTTGTGCAGAATAGGGAAGCATAGCGATGCTGTCATGCTCTGCGGCTCGCCCAGAATGCCCTCGTCCAGCATTTTCTTGATTTCCCATGAGAACGGAGTATATCTTGGCCATGCGGCCTCGGCAACCAGCAGGCCCTTACTGCGGGCCAGTGCAATTATCTCTTCGGCCTGGGCCAGGGTTAGCATGAACGACTTCTCGCACAGCACATTGCGGCCGTGCTCCAGGCACATCTTCACATGCGGATAGTGGAATGAGTGGGGTGTGGCCACATACACAAGGTCCACATCGGGGTCCGACAACATTTCCTCGTACGATCCGTAGGCCTTGGAAAAGCCCCACTGGGCCGCAAATTCCCTGGCCCTGGCCAAATCGCGTGATGCCACGCAGTAGCACAATTCTTTCAGATCATCGGCACCGCTGCGGCTCATTTCCATCAGCGTGCGTCCCATTTTTGCGGCGATATGTCCCGCTCCCAGTATTCCAACTTTCATATTTCAAATTTTTTCATTCCCATTGTGGGGCTTGAAGTTATGAAATCATTTGCTTTTCTGCAAGGATTTTGCTATATTTAAATAGCCGATATCATGTCGGATATGTTGAACCGCCGCAAGGCATAAAATGGAGGTTATTATGGAAATCAAAATCACCGCTCTGCATTTCACTGCAAATGAGAAACAGATTGAATTCATCAATAAGAAGGTTGAGAGATTAAGCCGTTTTGTATCGGACGAAAACGCTGTTGCCGAGGTTACACTCCAGCTGGAGCATACGTCCAAAAAGGTTCAACTGAAGCTTGACGGACACGTGAACAGCTGCAGCGCAGACACTTTCGAGAATGCCATCACGGTCTGCGTAGACTCCATGAAAGAGGCAATCACACGCGAAAAGGACAAGAACGTCTGGTAATAGCACATTGATAGCCAGTCTCCCATATGTGAAAGAGCGCTTTGATTATTTCAATGCGCTCTGTTTCGGTTCCAAACTGCCTCCGGTGCAGCTGAAGCTAAGCCGTGCAAGGACTTTCCTGGGCAAGTGCGAGTTCAAGAAGCGGCGCAAGCTCTTCTCTGCCAAAGTCCAGTATTCAGACTTCGTGCTTAGGATAAGCACTTCATTCGACCTTCCTCCGGCCGAGCTGGACGATATCATCATCCATGAGATGATTCACTACTACATTGCCTACTTCGGCATCAAAGACAGTTCTGCCCACGGGCCTGTTTTCCGCTCGTACATGAGTGATATCAACGGCCGATATGGAAGGCATATCACCGTTTCGCGCAGGGTACGCCCTATGGATGGGGAGGGTGGCAGGCGTTCTCCGTCGCTTCGGCTCTACTTTGTATGCGTATCCCGCTTCCCAGACGGCGAAAGGGGAGTGACGGTGTGCGCTTCAACGCGGGTCGCCTACATCAACAGGATGTTGCCCCGCTGCTACAACATTGTGGAAAAGGCCTGGTACATTTCGGACGCTGAGATTTTCGGACTATATCCCAGAAGCTTGAAGGCCAGGATATACAAGATTTCGCAGCAGGAGCTTGACAAGGCGCTGGAAAGTGCAAGGCCCCTCTGATTTTCATTGAATCAAAGCCGCGTTTCAGATAACGCCGCTTCCAAGCATCTCCAGGTCCGTGGAATACCAGACGGCAAACTGGCCCGGGGTGATGCCGCGCTGCGGATTGTCGAAATATATGTAAAGGCCGTTCTCCCTCATGATTAGGGTGGCCTTCTCCAAAGGCTGGCGGTAGCGTATGCGCACAAGATAGTCTCTCTGCTCTCCTATCTCCATCCCAAGGTCCTGCCTTATCCAGTGAATCTCTTCGGGAGCAACCCTGAGGCAGCTGCGCAGCAGTCCCTTGTGGTTGTGCCCCTCGCCAACGTATATCAGATTCTTTTCCGTATCGGTGCTTATGACGAACACGGATTCCGCATGGCCGCCAACGGCAAGTCCGCGGCGCTGGCCAATGGTATAGAACTGTGCGCCGTCATGCTGGCCGACGATTTTTGCAAATGGATGCTCTTTGTATCGGGTTTTCTTGATATGCTTCTTGCCGCTGCGGTATGTTTCGGTTTCAAAAACAATATCGCTGTAGTCTATGGCTGTGGAAAGCTTCAGAAGCTGTTCGTCGCTTATGGCTGCGAAATCCCTGGTCTGCTCTATCTGCCTGCAAAGTTCGCTGCAATACAGATAGTGGCTGTTCTGGGCATAATAATTATCATATACCTCTATTATATCACCCTTTACCGATTTCAATTTCTGCTGCAGGAAGGTGGGGAGGTCCACTTTGCCCACAAAGCATATGCCCTGGCTGTCCTTCTTTTCGGCCGATGGAAGTTCCGCCTCTTTCGCAAGGCGCCTCACTTCCGGCTTAATAATGTCTCCGATAGGGAACATTGCGGTTGAAAGCTGCTCCTGGTTAAGCTGGCAAAGGAAATAGGTCTGGTCCTTGTTAGGATCCGTGCCCGCAAGAATACGGTATATCTGCTTTCCGTCCGCATCCAGCAGGGGATTGCCGTTTTCATCGGTGGCCACATCCTTGCGGCAGTAATGGCCCGTTGCAACCATGTCTGCTCCAAGACGTTTTGCCTCCTGCCAGAAAGCGTCGAACTTTATCTCCCTGTTGCAAAGGACATCGGGGTTCGGAGTGCGTCCCTTTTCGTATTCACTGAACATATAATCCACAACCCTCTGACGGTACGGGCCGCTAAGATCCACGAAATGAAAGGGTATGCCTATCTTCTTTGCCACCATTTCCGCCACAAAGCGGTCCTCCTCCCACTCACAGTCTCCGTGAAGGGTAGTGGAGGCATCATGCCAATTCTGCATGAAGAGGGCGAAAACATCATAACCCTGCTGCTTCAGAAGCAGTGCTGCAACAGAGGAATCAACGCCTCCCGATAGTCCTATACACACTTTCATAGCACAAAGTTAATGCTTTTGACTCTTTTCCCGCAAAAAACTTTATATTTGTATACAATCGTAACGATATGGACGAAAAACTTGTAATCAATTACCAGCGTTTCGATAATATCGATCAGCTGGAAGCATCCGATAAGGAACTGTCTCTTGCGGCAATCGACGCCCTCAAAGGTTCATACGCCCCTTATTCCAATTTCCATGTTGGCGCTGCCTTGCGCCTGAAAGACGGCCGTATAGTTAAAGGCTCCAACCAGGAAAATGCCGCCTATCCGTCGGGCCTGTGTGCGGAACGCACTGCCATGTTCGCCGCCAATGCAAATTATCCCGGCGTTCCCCAGACAAGCATTGCAATAGTATCCACATATCATGACGGAACCATTCCGGGCAATCCGGCTACCCCTTGCGGATCTTGCCGTCAGGTTATGGCCGAGTTCCAGAAGCTTGCCGGGGAAAATATGAGCGTTATCCTTATAGGCGGCAAGATGGTTTTGAAGTTTGAAAAAGTGGACGATATACTCCCGTTCATCTTCGACAGCCTGGATTAAGCCCCATTTTTGATTCACGGAACATGGAATTTCTACAATTTCTGCAAAAATTGTAGAAATTTCAACTGTTTTTTCAGGGCCCGGTCTATATTTGCAGCAGCTAAACAAAACACACAAATACTATGGTTATCAAAAATTCTAATGCGGTCCTTGCTATAGTTGCAGTAGCCGTCGTAGCTTATTTCGCAGGAACATATTTCAAGTTTCCTTCAGTTGATGTAAACATGTCTTATGGAGATATAGGTAAGGCAAAATCATATAAATCTGCCACTGCGGAGGAAATAGATGCCGCAATGGAATTGCTTTCTTCCAATGAAGATATCCAGCGTACAGCCCTTCTGGCAAATGCCCTGCTCAGCGGACGTGTGGATGCCATGGACAGTCTGGCCCAGGCTTCATATGCTGCAACAGATGGCATAGAGGAACTTGCTGGTCTGCACAAGCAGCTTGAGGGAACATGCTTCCGTACAGGTAATGCCAAAGCCGCTTTCGGCCGATATGGTGAAGAATTGTTAAAGGTGATTGACGGCAAGAAATCCGATTCTTACGAGCAGGCTGCCAATAATGCCTTCCTTGCATATTCTGTTCTTGAGTCAAATGTAAGGAACTGTGATGCAATGGTGGATCAGATTGCAACCTATCTGCAGAAGAACGATAATGAGCAGCTTGACGCCCTTGCCTGCGCCTGGGTGGAATTCTGCGCCGAGGAAGCCGTCCTCACCGATTCAAAGTCCGATTATGAGAAGTGGGAGGCTGTGAATGCCATTCTTCGCCAGAATAACCAGTCTGCAGCTGCACTCTCCAATTTCTCCACACCAGAGCAGATTACAGCCCAGACTGCCGTTATGGTATTCAATAAACTGCAGGATTTAGCACCTTTTGCAATTGGAATGTTGGCTTCAATGCCTAGTTCCGATATGATGCATGGTGGCTTGAATACTAGTATTAAGATCCCTGAAGGTCTTCAAAATATTCCGATATCTATGATTGATTTTGTCCATGCTGGAAACGGCGCTGGCCTGAATATTGATGAAGCCCTGCAAGCTACCATACAGGGCCATTGTGTAGCACCTTTTTAGTTTTTACGTTTCTCATGATTCATACGTAATGCAGTTTTTTGCAAATTAGCATAATTTCATTAAATTTGCATGGGGTAAGTCTTACACGACCAGCTCCCTTGGAATTCCCCCAGGGCCGGAAGGCAGCAAGGGTACAAGGTTGTAGCGGTGCGATGTAATCCGCTTACCCTTTTTTTATTTGGGAAATTGTGGTTTATCTGTTCTCCATAGTTCCGCTTGTTCTGTTTTTGGCGGTCCTGAAATTTACGGACAGCTTCACACTTGTCACCTGGAGGCGTATCATCTACTCTTTCTGTGCCGGGCTGTGTGTCTGTTTTGTGGCCATGCTCCTGTCTAGAGCGTCGGAGTGGGCTGGTATCCCGTTTTATGCTCCGGTTGAAGAAGAACTCCTCAAATTCATTGTCCTGCTGCTTCTTGTAGGCAGACGTCGCATTGTTTTCATACAACAGGCACTGTGTTACGGCGCAGCCATAGGTGCCGGCTTTGCCTTTGCAGAAAACCTCATATATATAAAGGCGTTTACAGACATGTCAGTAGGGACTGCACTTTTCAGGGGCCTGGGTACAGCGGTTCTTCATATGGCCTGCCCTATGATTGCCGCAACCTTCCTTGCCTGCGCCGCCATGCTGAAGGATGCCAACTCCAGATGGGAACCCGTCCTGGTGGCTAATACAGGACTTCTTTCGGCCATGCTCATCCATGCGCTTTTCAATATGATGCTTCTGCCCATATGGGTACAGCTTGCCCTCACGCTTATAGTCTTTTCAGCCCTTGTAAGTGTGATATCTGAATATAATGAAAGAAGGATATGCAGGTGGCTGGACCAGTCCATCAATAACGATATCAGTCTTCTGAAGGCGATACGTGAGGGCAAACTGGCACAGACAAAGCAAGGGCAGTATCTTCTGGAAGTGAAATCCCAGTTCAGCCCGGAGATGGTTGCGGATATGCTGTGTTATATCCGTCTCTATCTGGAGTTGATCATAGAGGACAAAAGCCGCCTTATGCTGCGTGAGGCCGGTTTGGAACCGGAGCTTACAAAACAACAGGTGCAGCAGAGAAACGATACGGTGAAAGAGTTTTATGAGCTTAGGCGCCGCATAGGCAAAGCAGGGGAGAAAGTTCTGAATCCTATAGTGAGACTTTCGCGTGATGATGCCGCCCTTATGTGGGATGTAAACCGCACCCTGCACGGAAAATCGGCATTGATTCTACTTCTTCTTGCTTTGGCCTCCCAGCCGGCATCGGCCCAGAAGGTGTATCAGTACCGTCAGGTGGATACGCTGTCCGGCAGGGATCTCACCCTCACATTCTTCTCTCCGAAGCTCTCGCAGTATATTCCGCATATCGTGCGCAATTACAATTATGCGGTGGCCCTGCACAGGCAGAACTGGGGCATAGAGGATGGCAGGATAAAGTCGCCTTTGATTATGATCAGCGATTGGGAGGATGACGGCAATGGCGGTGCTTCACCGCTTCCGTACAATGTGATATCCGTTGGCATGGCGCCGGTTAACATGTCCTATTATGTGGGGCCGATGACAGAGCGCTATTCGCACCTTTTCCGCCACGAATATACGCATACTGTGATGACTGACCATGCTTCCACAAGGGATATGCGCTGGCGCAATTTCTTCGGCGGGGCAAAGGTTGCCGCCAACAATCAATATCCCCTGTCCATACTCTGGAGCTACCTCAGCGTACCACGCTGGTATTCTCCGCGCTGGTTCCACGAGGGTATAGCCTGCTTTATGGAAACCTGGACAGGCGGTGGCGTGGGAAGAGCCCTGGGCGGCTATGACGAGATGTACTTCAGGACACTTGTGAATGAGGGGGAGCCCCTTTCCAGTGTGGTGGGTCTGGAGTCCGAGGGTACGACAAGCGATTTCCAACTTGGAACCAATGCATATCTGTATGGAACACGTTTCGTGAACTATCTCACCCTGCAATACGGTTACGACAAGTTAAAGGAATTCTATTACCGCAGCGATGACAGCCGCACCCTGTATTCCAACCAGTTCAAGAAGGTGTACGGACAGCGCCTGGGTAAGGTTTGGAATCAGTGGCGCCAGTATGAGAATGAACATCAGAAGAAAAACCTGGATATAATCAGGGATTATCCGCTTACGCAGCTGGAACCTGTAATTGATTCCCGCAAGGAGTCTTTTGCCTTAGGTTCCGCCTCACCCATGGTGGTTGATGATTCCCTTGGGGTGGCATATGCCGCTGTGAATTATCCCGGTGCTCTCCCGCATATAGAGAAAATAGACCTTGCCACGGGCAAGAGGAAAAAACTTGCCGTAGTGGAAGGCCCCATGATGTACCAGACAGCATATCTTACCCTGGACAGGAAGCGCCAGAGGCTTATATGGACCATACGCAACGGGTCTTGGCGCGGTTTCAAATGCATGGATCTGAAAAGCGGGAAAACCAGCACGCATAACTTCCAGAGAGTTAATAATATAGTGTATGACAATGCGGGGGACTGCATGTATGGCCTTCTGTCCCATGAAGGTCTCACCCGTCTTGTGTGCTATAGCAGTGATTTCAAGGAGGAGAAGATTATCTATTCTTTCAAATTCGGCGTAAGCGTGTCCGATATGGATATAAGCCACGACGGCTCCAAACTGGTTCTTAGCATGTTCGGCGGGGATGGTTCTTGCAAAATCATATGCTTCAATACCAGGGACTTGCATAATGCCAGGTACGAATACAGTGTCATATGCAGCATGCCGGATGTGAATCTTAGCCAGTTCCGTTTCAGCGCCGATGATTCTCGCCTGGTGGGTTGCAGCTACTATACCGGAGTGTCCAATCTGTGGGAAGTGGAACCGAAGGAAGGTGCGGAGCTCAAACTCCTTTCCAACGTGGAAACCGGCCTTTTCGCCCCTTACATGATGGCCGATGGAACAATCTATGCCTATAAATTCGTGCGCAACGGCATGCTTCCTGTTAAACTTCACCATGGGGTTCTGGAAGACTGCAATGCTGTTTCCCTGCTTGGTCAGGAGGCATATGAGAAAAACAGCAAGGCGCTGGAAAGTCTGTCTGTTCTGCGCCAACCGCTGAAAGCGGTGGAATTCGGCCAGGTATATGATTCCATAAAACTGTACAAACCCCTGAAACATATGCGTTTCACCGGTGCATTCCCGGATATAAGCGGTTTCACCGACAAAGGAGCCTGGAACAGGGTTACTCCCGTGCTGGGCTATCATGTTGCGTTCTCGGATCCTCTGGGCCTGAGTACCTTGAACATCTCCGTGGGCACCTCGCCGTGGAGCGGCAACCCGTGGAAAAACCGTTTCCACCTGTCTGCTGAATGGAAATTCTGGAACTGGACTTTCAGCGCGGCATGGAACCCCACCAATTTCTACGATCTTTTCGGCCCTATGCGCCGAAGCAGAAAGGGCTATAATTTCGGGGTGTCATATGACAGGAAATACACTGTCCTGCGTCCGTTGGAGGTGAATTGGGGCGCCAGCCTGAATGCATACGGCGATATGGATGCCCTGCCTCTTTATCAGGAAATTGAGGTGGACAAGGGAATAAGTTCGTTCCAGACCGCTTCGCTGTATGTTTCTGCCGGAAATACCCAGGGCTCCCTTGGCGCAATTATGGCGGAACAGGGTTGGACTGCCTCCATGAATGCCAATACCTATCTTGCGGGAGGAAAATTCTTTCCGTCCGTGAGCGGAACTTTTGCAGGAGGCTTCCTGTTGCCGCTGCTTAGAAACACGTCTTTCTGGATCAGGAGTGCCATCGGCCAGAATTTCGGCTCTGATAATTCCGCTTTCGGCAACGATTACTTCGGAGGTTTTCGCAACAATTACGTGGATTGTGGAAATGTTCTGCGCTACCGCACCACAACGGCTATGCCGGGCCTTCCTATAGATGCCGTGAAAGCCCACTCATATCTGAAATTCACAGGCGAAATAAATTTCCAGCCTATACGTTTCAAGCATGTGGGCGCGCTTACGGTGTATCCCACCTATGCGCAGATTTCAGTTTTCAGTACCGATTTGCTTGCAAATCCATGGGGACCACAGAGTTTTCACAATCACGTGAACATAGGCGCCCAGCTTAATGTGGAGATAGTGTTCTTCAATTATTTCAAAACCACCTGGTCTGTGGGCTATGCCCATGCCTTCAACCAATTCGCTCCAAATATGCCGGGCAACAGCGGCCAGTGGCTGTTCTCCCTAAGACTTTTATAATACCACATACTATGAAAAAGACAATCCTTGGCATTTTTGCACTATTCCTGCCTCTGGCTCTTGCAGCGGCTCCGGGAAAAAAGATCTACCATAAAGGTTGGATAGACTTCAACAAAAACGGGGTTAAAGATGTGTATGGAAGCCGCACATCCCTTGAACTTCCAGGACGTCAGCAGCAGTTGCTGGAGCGCCTGGTTGCCACAGGAAAGCCGGTGATAGTTGTGCTTGTGAACGGCCAGCCTCTCACCATCAACTGGGCAAACAAAAAATCCATTGGAGAGGTGGAGTTCAATTTCCCTTTCAAGCGTGGTTAGCTATGAATCACAGCTGCGCGGCTTCCAGAGGGTGGACCTTA
>JAKSKO010000012.1 GCA_024401715.1 Bacteroidales bacterium | reverse complement strand
ATACTTCTGAACGGAGAGGCGGCCGATGCCCTAAGCTCTCTCATCCATGCCGATCACGCCTATGACTTCGGCAGGAAAATATGTGAGAAGCTTAAGGAACTTATCCCAAGGCAGCAGTTCGATATTGCCATCCAGGCTGCCGTGGGCGCGAAAATTATTGCCCGCGAGACAGTGAAGGCCGTGCGCAAGGACGTTACAGCAAAATGTTACGGCGGTGATATCACCCGTAAGCGCAAACTGCTGGAAAAACAGAAGCAAGGCAAGAAGCGCATGCGCCAGATAGGTACTGTGGAAGTTCCTCAGAGCGCATTCATGGCTGTGCTTAAGCTGGACTAGCTGAAATCAACTACGGAACTGGATCGTAACCGCTGCCTCCCCACGGATGGCAGCGCAATATTCTGCGCACGCTAAGATAAAGACCCTTCACGGGGCCGTGCTTGCGGAATGCCTCAAGGGCGTACTGGCTGCAGGTTGGGGTGAAGCGGCAGGTGCCGGATGGCTTCAGCGGCGAGATGCACACCTGGTAGAAGCGTATGAGCACAATGAAAGGAAAGATAAGAATCTTCCTTGCCCAGGCCAGGGCCTTTTCTAACTTTTCGCTGCCGCCTTGCATACTTTCTCCAGTATTCTGCCCATGGTTTCGTGAATATCTGCGTATGGAATCACTTCCTTGGTGTTGTATACGAACATCATGTCTATCCCAAGGGCGTCCAGGCAGTGTGCTCGCCGGCGGTACGCCGCGCGCATGCGCCGTTTCAGAAGGTTTTGCTTCATAGCCGTCGGGTACGGCTTCTTGGGCTCGGGCACCATTATGCGGTTAAGCCCCCTGTTCTCGGGGGTCTGTTCCTCTTCCTTTCTCACCAGATAGCAGCAGCGAATAATGCCAAGGTTCACATAGTGTCCCTTGGCAATCAATTCTTCGATAGCCTTCACAGAACTTATTCGTTCTTTTTTTGAAAGGCCGAAGTTCACGCTTATTTATTGTTTTGGATGTAGGTGTCTATTGCTTTCACAACAGAGTTGCACTCCGGTGTGGGTGCGCTGATGCCTATTGTGAAACCGGCCTCTGTAACGGCCTTCTTCAGAGATTCTCCGCCATAGGCGATGATGGCCCTGTCTCCCTGCTGGAAATCAGGGAAGTTCTCCTTTATGGCTGCAACATCGGCCTTGTTGTACACCACAATCATGTCATAGTCGTTGATGGCCACGTCATGAAGGTCCTTCGAGACACTTTTGGCGAAAATTACGCTTTTGTGCTTGTACGATGTTGTGTCAAAGGCCTTTGTGAGGCTGCTTACAGGGGAGTCTGATGTGACGATGAGGAAATTGTCATCCTTGTGCTTGGCTGTGATAAGATCCAGAACCGATGATGGTGTGCCGTCTCCGAAGAAAATTTTCCTTTTGCGGTATACGATATGCTTCTGCAGGTACATTGCCACTTTCTCATTGGTGCAGAAGTATTTCATTTCCTCCGAAATCTTCATCCTAAGCTCTTCGCAAAGGCTGAAGAAGGCATCTATTGTGGAACGTGAGGAAAAAACCACGGCGCTGTAGTCTGCAATGTTGCAGTGCTGCGCCCTCATCTCAATGGATGAAAGCGGAACTATCTGGTAGAAGGGTGCGAAAGTGAAGCTTACGCCGTATTTCGCACTCAGGTTTTCGTAGGGTGTCATCACCGAAGGCGTGTTCAGTGAAAGTAATATTTTGTTTACAGACATGCTATAAGTTAAAATAGGCCCAGACCAAAATGGTCGCGGGCAGAAATTCAAGGGCGCAAAGATACAAAAAAGCGCTGAAAAAACCACGGCATCTGGTAAAAACTTGCATCTCCCTAAGCAGGCAGACGGCGTATATGAACAAGGCCGAATAAGACAGAATCCGCAACTCCGGTTCGCTCTCCAGACCAATCATCATCATTACACCGGACTCCAGCCATATCAGGATGGAACCCAGTATGAAGAAAGTGAATGGCGTCTGGATGCCTGCCAATACGTCTTGCCTTCCATGCTGTCTTCTTGTGAAAATCAAGCGTATGATGCAGCGCAGGATAACATAGGCCAGAAGCACGAAGACATTAGCCCCGTAGCTGCAAAGGACAAGTATCGTGGCCGGTATGAAGGAGAAGAAAATCTGGTTTCTCTGCACCCTGGATTTCGTGTGATTGTATATGGCAACATTCTCCTTCGATGAGAAGATGCATGCCAGCAGGTTTGGGAAAATCTCAAGCAGGTCTCCCAGGATGAGGAGCACCAGCAGTACGGCCAGGGCATACAGCGCCGGCAGCAGCCATCCTATCTCAGTTACCACGCTTGGCATTGTATCCCATCTTTGTGAGAATCTCCACTATCCTGTCCCGGAAATCCCCCTGTATAACTATCTCTCCGTCTTTGGCGCTGCCGCCGACGCCCAGTTTCTTCTTCAACTCCCTGCCCAGGTCCTGCAGGTCTTCCTCCTTCCCAACGAAGCCTTCCACAAGACTCACCTGTTTGCCGGCGCGGGCCTTGCGGTCTATGCGTACGATAAGCCTCTGCCTCTCCGGAGAAAGTGTTTCAACTTCCTCTTGTGAGGCGGTTTCGTATTTGAAGTCCGGGTTGGTGGAAAAAACCACTCCCAGCCTGTCTTTCCAGTCGTTAGAAGCCATAGTCGGGCAATTTTTTTGCAAAGATAACGATTTCCTTTATTATATTTGTAGTTTGTAAAAGGCTTTTTATGAATAAGAATAAGTTTAATCTTTTCAACTATATCACAGCGGCAGCGGTAACCATTGTTTCGGCGGTGACATACCTGCTTACAATGGAGTCCAGTGCATCCTTCTGGGACTGTGGAGAGTTTATCGCATCTTCATACAAACTGGAGGTGGGCCATCCTCCGGGAAACCCTGTGTTCCAGTTGTTTGCGCGTATTTTCACCATGCCTTTCAGCGGAGAATCAGCCGCTGTGGCGGTGAATTCCCTAAGCGCCCTCTGTTCTGCTTTCACAATCTTTTTCCTCTACCTCACCATCGTCTTTTTTGCCAAAAGAATGGCAAAGGCCGATGAGAAGGGGGAATATTCACTTGCGCAGGCCATAGCCATCTTCGCATCCGGTGCGGTGGGCTCTCTTGCCTACACCTTCAGCGACACCTTCTGGTTCAGCGCTGTGGAGGGCGAGGTTTATGCGATGTCTTCGCTTTTCACGGCCATCGTTTTCTGGGCCATGACCCGCTGGTACGACCAGGCCGGCAGCCCATACGCCAACAGGTGGATCATACTCATTTCCTTCCTGATGGGCCTTTCAATAGGGGTGCATCTTTTGAACCTGCTAACCATACCGGCACTGGTGTTCATGTTCTACTACAAGAAGAAGGAACAGGGCGAGTACGATATGAAGCAGGTGATCTGCATAGGACTTGTGAGTGTGGTGATTCTGGGCATAATCAACTTCGGCGTTGTCCCATACCTGCCGAAACTTGCCGCCTACGTAGACCTTTTCTTCGTTAACAGCCTGGGTCTTCCGTTCAACAGCGGCGCGGTGTTCTTCCTGCTTGCCCTTCTTGCCGCAGGCTTCTGGGGCGCTTTCCACACCCTTCGGAAAGGTATGGCCCTTGCCAACACCGTAATCCTGTGCACAATCACAATCATCATAGGCTTCTCGTTCTTCAGCATCTGCGTGATCCGAAGCTCGGCCAAAACCCCTACCAACGAGTATCAGCCGGACAATCCTTTCACCCTGGTGCGTTACCTCAGCCGAGAGCAGTATGGCAGCGCCCCGCTTCTGTACGGCCAATATTTCGGCGCTGATTACGACATCAAGGAGACTACATACTGGGCTCCTATCGGAGACAGATATGTAAAGAGCGCTGGCCAGCCGGATCTTATTTACGACAGTTCGGACAAAATGCTCTTCCCGAGAATGTGGAGCAGCAGTGACGACCATATACGTTTCTACGAATCCTACATGTCCGGAAGGGGAGTGGGCAACGGGCAGCATCGCAAGCCCACTTTCGGAGAGAACCTTTCGTTCTTCTTCGACTACCAGCTGAACTATATGTACTGGAGATATTTCTTCTGGAATTTCGTTGGACGCCAGAATGAGTTCCATGCCAACAGTCCGGGAGAGATTTTCAAGGGAAATTGGGAAAGCGGCATAGATTTCATAGACGAGTTGCGTCTGGGAGACCAGAGCGGGGCTCCGGACTATATGGCAAACAACCCGGGCAAGAACCACTATTTCTTCCTGCCTCTGCTGCTGGGCCTCATAGGCCTGTGCTTCCAGTTCGGCCGTGACAAACGCGGTTGCTGGCTGGTGTTCCTGGTGTTTTTCATGACGGGTATCGCAATCGTGCTTTACCTTAACCAGCCTCCATTCCAGGTGCGTGAGAGGGATTATGCCTATGCGGGCAGTTTCTATGCATTCTGCATATGGATAGGTTTTGCAGTTATGGCCATGTGCGAATGGGTGGAGAAAGCTCTGAAACAGGGTTCCGACACAGCCAAGGCAGCATCTTTCTGCGCGGTTTCCGCCCTTTGCATGGCGGTTCCCGTGCTTATGGCCTGCCAGAACTGGGACGACCATAACCGTCACAACCGCCGCACTGCAGTGGAGGTTGCGGCCAATTATCTTAACTCCGTAGGGCAGAACGGCATTCTTATTACCCACGGAGACAACGACACCTTCCCTGTCTGGTATGCCCAGGAGGTTGAAAACATACGTACTGACGTGCGAATCTGCAATACTTCGCTCCTTGGAACGGACTGGCACATAGACCAGATGAAATATGCCTGCAACCAGTCTGCTCCTCTGCCTCTGACAGTTCCGCTGCAGCAGTATCTCTATGGTACCAACGAGGGCGTTTACATCTACGACACCAGGGAGACAGTAATCCCTCTTGCCGATGTCATGAGGGTGTTCAAACATCCGGATGCCAAACTTGCCCTAAGCCGCGGCAACAAGGTGGATTATATAATGAGCCGTAAGATAAGCATGCCTGTCAATAAGGAGAATGTTTTGAAATACGGTATTCTGGATGCAAAATTCGCGGATCAGATTCCGGATGAGATCATATTAACGATTCCGGAAAGCAAAAGCTATCTCACAAAGCCGGAACTTTTCATGCTGGATCTTCTGGACGGCTACAACTGGGACAGGCCGCTGCATCTTCTGGGAATGGGAGGCGATATCAATATGGGTATCAAGGAGTATCTCATGTATGAGGGCTTCAGCTATAAGTTTGTTCCTATAAAGACAGGATGCCGCCGTGCCGATCCCGGCATTGTGGATGTGGACGAGCTGTACCATATGATGAAGAACGTCTTCAGCTGGAAGGCAATTTCTGCCGGAGACTGGTTCGTGGATTACCAGAACCTCTATACCTTCTGCGGAGTGATGAACTACAGGGACATGTTCGCCCAGGTTGCAGGCCTGTTGAACAAAAACGGCCGCCATCAGGAGGCTTTGGAGATACTGGACCTCGGAATGGAGGTGATGACAAATGAAAGTTTCCCATATGACATGGTGCTGCTTTCTCTTGGCAACGAACTTGCCGTATCCAACATCATAGAGCAGTATTACAAGGCTGGGGCACCGGAAAAAGCCGGAGAGATAGCTCTGGAGTTCGCCAGCCAGCTGCTGGATTCCATCACCTACTTCGGTCGCCGTTATGACGTGGCGAAAGATGAATTTGAGACAGCCGCCATGTACCTGTACTACCTTACGGACGACATCCTCTCCAAAAACGGAGCAAAGGATCTCGCAGATTTCATCCAGCAGCAGGCCGATGAGGTCATAGATTCATTAAGCTAACAATAAAATCATAATTATATGGCAAATTCAATTGAACTGATGAACCATGCGGCGGACAATATCCGCATCCTTGCCGCTTCAGCAGTGGAAAAGGCGAAATCCGGTCACCCGGGCGGAGCTATGGGCGGTGCAGACTTCATCAATGTCCTGTATTCTGAATATCTCCGATATGATCCCAAGAATCCACATTGGGCGGGCAGGGACCGTTTCTTCCTTGATCCGGGCCATATGGCACCTATGCTTTACGCCCAGCTGTGCCTTGCCGGAAAATACACTCTGGAAGAGCTTGCGCAGCTTCGCCAGTGGGGCTCTCCCACAACAGGCCATCCGGAATTCGAGATTGCCCGCGGCATAGAGAACACCTCCGGTCCTCTTGGCCAGGGTCATGTGTTTGCCATAGGTGCTGCCATGGCTGCAAAATTCCTTGCGGCGCGTACAGGCAACCCTACTTTCGCGCAGGAGAAAATTTATGCCTATATTTCTGACGGCGGCATTCAGGAGGAGATCTCACAGGGTGGTGCACGCGTTGCGGCTGTTCACGGCCTGGACAACCTCATCATGTTCTACGATTCCAACGACATCCAGCTGTCCACGGAGACCAGCGTGGTGATGAACGAGGACACTGCTGCGAAATACCGTGCCCTGGGATGGAGAGTTCTGGAAATCAACGGCAATGACGTTGCCCAGATTCGCCAGGCGATTGAAGATGCACAGAAAACAGTGGGCCAGCCAACCCTTATCATTGGCAAGTGTATCATGGGCAAGGGTGCCCTGCAGGCCGACGGCTCTTCCTACGAGGCAAACTGCAAAACCCACGGTGCCCCTCTTGGTGGCGATGCATATGTGAATACAGTCAAAAATCTTGGCGGCGATCCCCAGAATCCTTTCGTTATCTTTGATGACGTGAAAGAGCTTTACGCAAAGCGCGAAAAAGAGCTTGAGACGATATGCTCCGCACGTTATGCCGAAGAAAAGGCCTGGGCCGATGCCAACCCTCAGATGGCAGCCCAGCTGGAAGAGTGGTTCAGTGGCAATGCCCCTGTTGTGGACTGGAGCCAGTGCACACAGAAAGACAATGATGCAACCCGCAGTGCATCCGCAGCCTGCCTCGGCCTTCTTGCCCAGCAGGTTCCAAACATGGTGTGCGCTTCGGCAGACCTTTCAAACTCGGACAAGACAGACGGTTTCCTGAAGAAAACCAAGGCCTTCACTGCAGGCGACTTCAGCGGCGCCTTCTTCCAGGCCGGCGTGGCAGAACTTACAATGGCCTGCTGCTGCATAGGCATGGCTCTGCACGGTGGCGTTATCCCAGCCTGCGGTACATTCTTCGTATTCTCGGACTACATGAAACCTGCAGTGCGCATGGCAGCCCTCATGCAGCTCCCTGTGAAATTCATCTGGACGCATGACGCCTTCCGTGTGGGCGAGGACGGCCCAACCCACGAGCCTGTGGAGCAGGAAGCCCAGATACGTCTCATGGAAAAACTTAAAAACCATGCAGGACGTCCTTCAATGCTGGTTCTGCGTCCTGCCGATGCAAAAGAGACAACAGAGGCCTGGGCTCTTGCAATGCAGAACACCAACAGCCCTACCGCCCTTATCCTTTCACGCCAGAACATCAACAATCTTCCAGAAGGAAATGATTACTGTAGCGTTGCCAAAGGCGGTTATATCGTAGCGGGATCGGATGAAAATCCGGATGTTATCCTTGTTGCAACCGGTTCAGAGGTTTCAACACTTGTTGCCGGTGCCGCTCTCATACGCGAGGCGGGCAAGAAGGTGCGCATCGTTTCCGTTCCTTCAGAGGGTCTGTTCCGTCAGCAGTCCAAAGAGTACCAGCAAAGCGTGCTTCCTGCAGGTGTGAAGAAATTCGGCCTCACAGCAGGTCTTCCGGTTAACCTTCTGGGCCTTGTTCCGGAGGCTGAGGGTACGATATGGGGCCTGGAGTCCTTCGGTTTCTCTGCTCCTTACAAGGTGCTGGACGAGAAGCTGGGCTACACCGCACAGAACGTATATGAACAGGTTATGAAATTATTCTAGGATATGAGAAAGTTATTTGTATATACATTTGCGGCAGCCATGCTGTCTATGCTTTTCGCGTCATGCTCTCCCTTGCATGTTGCAATGAATTCCACCGACAAGAAGGGTGTGCGCACCGTGTGCACCTCGGATATAGATCTGTTCGGTTCTTTTGAGATAGCCCTTGGTTACAAGGCGGAAAAGACAGATACCCTCATGGGCATACTCATCACCTGCCTTAAAAATTCCGATCACGGCGTCTTCCAGAAGGACGACCTTCTGCGTCTGCGTCTTACAGACGGCTCTGAAATAGAGCTTGCCAATCTCTATGAGAGGGAATTCGACAAGGATGTAAGCACGGAATACAGAGATGACATCTACTATCAGAACCGCATTGCCTACGCATACAGCCCGTACTATGACGCTGTTTATCTTACCCCTGTTACGGTACGCACCTGGGTTCCCCGCGTGTACACACGCACCACAACCAAGTCTTTCGCGCTGTACTTCGTAACAAAGCAGCAACTGATGGACATCATGCAGAAGGGCGTCGTGAAGTGCCGTGTGGAGATAGAGGATGAGGACTGCGACATGCCTTATCCGGAGCGTTTTGCAGCCCGAATATCAGAGTTGTACGCTTTCCTCATGCAGGTAAAGCCGGTCGAGCGCAAGAGATTCTAGTAATCACCTTTTGAGATAGGTTCGCGGGAGAACATGAGGATAACACCCTTGCGTTCTCCTTTTGAATTTTTGGCAGCGTAACCGCAGTACATTATGCCGTTGCGTATCTTTACGCCTTCAGGTTCCATGTATCCTGTGTCGGTGAGACCCATTGCCTCAAGCTGCTTGAGGTCCCTTACTGCCTGGACAAGGGTGCGTGGCTGCGTAACTGAACCGCCTGTCTTGAAAATCAGGACATATGCGTTTGAAGGGTCCACACCGTCATTTTTGTTTCCGTCACCCTGCGCCTGGTAGATTCTCTTGCCGTATACATCAAAGCCTTGCCATGATATGCCTTTGGTTCGCTCGATGTGGAACTGGCCCAGAGGCTTGACCTTGCTGCAGTCTCGTGCCATCACCTGCGGTGTTACGGTTGTTTCCTCCTCCGGTGCCTTGTCTCCGCCATAGGTGACAGGCTCAAGGGTGATTTTCTCCACGGGGAGTTTTGTCAGTTCGCTAAGCTTGTATGTCCTTACATTGCCTGAACTGATTCCAAGTATGGTGATGAGGTCATTGTCAAAATCAAGGGCACACGACACATTCTTCTCCCCGAAGTAATAGTTGTCCGTGCATTCCCAAGGCTTGATGACCTTTCCGTCCTCAATCTTGATGCGTGTGATTATCTGGTCTCCCCAGTAATCACCGTTCTCATTCTTTGAAGCATAGGTACCTATCCACAGATATTTGTCTTTTGAAAGGTTCTCCATGGTGAAGTTGCTTCCGTGGCCGAAATAGTCAAGATACATGCATCCGTCGCTTTCCAAACCGTTGACCTTACCCCAGGATGCCAGTATGCGATATCTCTTGTGGAGCTGGGTATAGTAAATGATGTTTTCTTCCAAATCGAGGTCGAAGCTCTGCATGACCGATGTCGGACTTTTGAGGGCGCCCACGCTGTATATCATGTCGGAAGAAAGCGGCGCATCGATGAATTTCTCGTTCACGACATCCTGCTGGATCTCTTTCTCTTCTTCGTAGAGGTTGCGCACAGTTACATCGTTCTCCACGATGCCTTTCACATCGTTGGTGAGTACCACGGGGAGTTCGTCAGGAGTATTGAAGCTGTAGTGCACGCCGTCAAATTTTATATTGCGTGCATGCCTAAGCAGCAGACCTTTGCAGGCAATAGGGCCGAACATCCAAGGGTCGGGGTAGGCCTTCTCCGCTTCAGGAGGCAGGCCGCGCGAAGCTTTCACATCCGAACCGCCCTTGTAATTGAGGTGAACGTTTCTCAGTACAACGTCCTCTATGCAGTGGCCCGGAATACCGCTTATGATGCTTGGGTATGTGGAATTGGCGTTGTATACGTTTATGTCGCTGAACATCACCCTGCGTATAGTTCCCAATGCTGTTCCTTCCGGACTTCTCATTCTGGCACCCAACCTGATAAAGATAGGGGAGTCTAGGCAGTCACGCATGGTTATGTTGCTGAAAGTGATGTCTTCTGCCGCGCCTCCGTCCATGCTCTCAACAAAGAGTCCGCCGCAGTATTCGAAGACGCAGTTTGTAACGGCAACGTTCTTGAAGCCTCCGCTGCTCTCCGTTCCAAGCTTGATTCTTCCGCAGGAATTGTCGCGGCGCTTTGCCACAACCTCCTTGCTCCAGCTGTTGCTAAGCATTGCTCCCACGTCATATCCGCTTAGGAAGCAGTCGGAGATGGTGACATTCTCCGTGTCCTTGAAATAGCCCAGTGCGTATGAGGCCTTCAGAACAATACCGTCATCATAAGGAGAGTTCACGCTACATCCTATAACCCTCACATTCCTGCAGCAGTCAATGTCGAAGCCGTCGCGCTGGGTGTCGCATATGATATTCTGGAGAAGGAGGTTTTCCACTCCGGTCAGAAGCAGGGCGAAATGTCCGCACCTGTACATCTTGATGTCCTTGATGGTGACGTCGTTACAAAGTTTGAAGGCAATCGCCTTGTTTGCATGGCCGTCTGCGCACTTCTTGCGTTCCAGACCTTTGCCGTCAATCATGCCGGGTCCGGCTATACTGATATCCTTCAGCCCAATGCCCCATATCAGCGAATTCTGCCAGTGGCTGTGGCCGAAGTCCTGATACTTGTTGTCCGGGTTGAATTCCGGCAGGTCGTATGCGTGTTTGCCGTCTGGCTCGGCGGCCAGGATCACAGCACCTTTGTCCAGGTAGAGCTGGATGTGGCTCTGCATTCTTATGCTGTAGCACAGATAGGTTCCGGCAGGGACGTAAACCGTTCCGCCCCCTTTCCCCGATGCGGCCTCGATGGCTTTGTTGATGGCCTCGGAGTCCACATTGCGCCCGTCACCCTTGGCTCCGTATTTCTTCACGTTGTACACCTGTCCATAGGCAGAGATGGAAAAAATGGCTGCCAGAGCAAGCGCCGTGATGTGCTTCAGTGCTGTTTTCATCTTATCTTTCTACTTTTTCAAATACCTTGTCCTTTTCTCCCACCCATCGGTACAGGGTAGCGCGACAATAATTGTTTCCTTCTATCTTTCCGTTTTCGCTGATATAGTAGTATCCTTCTCCAAGAGGGCACAGGCCTGTGCTTCCCCATGGAAAATACCAGCCGTAGATGCCCTTTCCGTCGGTGAGCCCGTCTTCGGATAACTTAAGCTGCTCTACTTTTCCTTTCTGATAAGGGACATCTTTCAATGGGGCCTTGAACGGTTTCTGGGACATGTCAAGGCTGTAGAGATTGTAGTTGGGGAAATGAGCTTTTCTGCCCTGGTACACTGCCAGGAAAAGTTTCCCCGTGTGGGAATCGTAGGCAAGGTTCTGAACACCCCACCGTGTGTTGCCGGTGTATACAAAGTATTTGTGCTTCAGTTTGCCTGGATTCCTGAGGCTGTAGCAGAGAATGACGTTGTTGTCATTGTCTGTCCTGGCGGTGTCTCCATAGATGCCGTATGCGACATAGAGATACCTTTCGCCATTGTCTTTCTTTCCTATGGCCGGGCCTATGGTGATGCCGTCTATTCCGGAGCAGGCATATCGGTGCTCAAGTTCCTTCGATCCCACAGTTACGCCTGCCATGTAGTCCTTAATGGCTTCGTCCACCCTTATCAGCGTCATTACACTGTCTGCAGGGACATCGAAGCCTTTGATGCGGTCAACATCTATGACCGCGATGTTGAATGTTGTCTGGGAACGGGAATAGGCTTCCTTCCCCAGTTTGCGGGAGATGCCTGTGCCTATCTCGTCATCCTTGAATTCCAGTGATGCGTAAACTTTCCTTTCAACGGGATCCCATGTCATTGCGCCGAGATGTCCGTTGATGCCGGTCACGCTGGCTGTGATGTTTCCCTGGAGATCCGTTTTGAAAAACGCGCTTGTAAATGAACAGTAAAGGCATTCCTCCTGTCTGTCCAGAGCGATGCCCTGTACATGGAATCTTTCACCATTGATCATGACGGAGGTCGGAAGCTGGTTCAAGCCGAGAACCAGGGACATAAACAGGAGGAGTGTCTTCATTTCAGTAATTTATTTGATATCCTTATTCTGCTGCAGGAGCGTCAAACTGATTGCCATAATCGTAGCCCGGAGGAAGCATCTCCCTGGTGAGACCTACGAACTTCGCTGCAATTGATGAAGGGAACGGCCTGATGTAGAGATTCTTTCCATAGTCTTTCACGAGGTCTCTCTTCTGGACTTCAGCTGTCTTGGCAACCTCCTTGCTCACCGGACATGCCGCGAGCCTTTCAAGAAGTGTATGGGTACGCTTGAGGATGAAGTAAGTATTGCACTCGAATCCCACCTCACGGTCATACTCATCTATGATGAAGTCAATGTCCACTCCGCCTGCCGGTTTGTATACGTCGGCATCGGAAAGTTTGTCAAATGCACGTTTCCACAGAGGTTCAAGAGCCTTGTAAACGTCTGCATCGGTTCCGCCCAGCATGTGAGTACATTCTGCGTCGATAAGGTGCATTTCCGCAAGACGGATAACTGTGAAGTTTGCAGTACCGTCATTCTGTTTTGCTTCTGCAATACGGCTGCGGTCATAGAATTTCTTGAGGCTGTTGTAGTTAGACCTGTGGTTGAGCGGGCCGCCGTATGTAAGAGGATCATTAGGGTTATCAAGGTCGTACACCTCATTGAGACCGTCCAGATAATATGCGTGAACGTCCTTGGAAGCAACCCAGTCGCTATGCTGCTGCTCCTCTGCTTTTGTGATGGCACGCAAAGGCATATAGCGCACTGTATCAGTCATGTCTGCAGGTGGAGCGATTGCATCGTCGAGGCGGAGCCAGCAAGTTTCGAATGTCTCAAGTTTGCGTTTATCCTTGTCATCGAACATCTGAATCCATTTGTATGAAGGCATGACGTAACGATATTCACGTCCGTAGTACATGGAGTGGCCCAGGAGACTGTATTTGTCCACCTTGCCGTTCATGTTCCTGTATACGCTGAACGATCCGTCCTTCACGGTAGTTACACCGTCTTTGACCGTCATGGTCAGAGTGTAGTTGGGACGGCAGCAGCCGAACCTGTGAATATAGCAGGCGTTGTCGTTGAAGGTCAGATTCTGTGTCCATTGTACAGACCATATCACCTCACTGTTCTTCTGGTTGCCTTCGTCGAAGTTGTCCTCCCATTTAGGACAGAGACTGTAATTATAATCGTTGATAACACTCTGCGCAAGCCTTTGGGCCTCGGTATAGAGGTCTGCCAATGACGAGTATCCGAGTTTGGTGTGGATATTGTGCTCTTCCTGGCCTGCATAATCACTGCTGGTGTAACCTGCGATGGCAAGGAGTGCCTTTGCCTTGATGGCTTTGGCCGCACCCTGGGTGAAGCGCCCGAAATCAGACTGAGTGGCAGGAAGGTTTTCTATCGCGAACTTGAGGTCTGTGAGAATATGCTCGTAATACTCCAGCACTGAAATCTGGTTGATATGCAGCATCGCATCATCGTAGGTGGTGTACACCTTGTCCTGGTAGTGACCGTATTTGCCCCAAAGCTCCACCATATACTGGTAGTACATGGCCCTGAGGCAGCGAAGCTCGGCAAGAGAAGTGACCTGGACTGCTGTGAGGTCCTCTTTCGGAGTCTCCAGTATCACACTTTCCACGCGATTGGCTATCATGACGCCCTGATGGAAATCCGAGAATAGGTCTTTCATCATTGTAGAAGTAGGATCAGCCATACGGCCATACTGACGTCCCTTGTCCGATGTGCCGATTTCTGTAATGTCGGACACAACGTTCAGAAGGTACATGTTGGCCTGGAATACGTTTCTCGCAGTGGCATATGCGGCAGCCACTCCGGACTTGAGACCTGCCTCAGTATTGTAGTACTCTGTTGTCATCTCTGACTTCGACTCTTCTTCAAGGAAACCCTTGCATGAAGCGAGCGCACATGTGGCAGCAATAAGCAGAAATATCTTTTTCATTGTATTCATGATCGGTTAAATTAGAAAGTAAGGTTTACGCCAAGCACATATGTAGCCGGGATTGTATATACTGAATTCGGCTCCTCCGGTGTTACATCCTTTGGACATCCCTTGTAAAGGTAAGCAACGTTACGGCCTTCTGCATACAGGCGGAGTTTGCTGATAACCTCGCTCTTGATCAGACGGCTGAAGTCGTATCCGAGGCTGATGTTCTGGAGTTTTATGAAATCTCCCCTGAAATACTGGAGCGTGGATGCGTAGTTGTGATCCGGTGAGGTCTGCACTCTAGGCCATTTGTTGGTCGGGTTGAGAGGAGTCCACCAGTCAACGTCTGCGGACATCCATTTCTCGCCGTTCCATTTAGGCACATAGTTGCTGGCCGAAATGAGATAGCCGAACTGGCCCGAGAAGTTGAGGGACACGTCGAAGCCCTTGTAGGTGAGAGATGTATGGAGGGATGCCAGCCACTTAGGGTCTTTTGTTCCGAGGATAGTCTTGTCGGAATCGGTGATGGCCTCGTCGGAATCGTCAAGGTTCTTTACTTTGATCTGGCCCGGCTCTGCCTTGAACACCTTTGCCTGCTCTGCCTCATCCAGCTGCCAGATACCGTCGAACTTATGATCATAGATTACATTGATAGGCTGGCCGATGAACCAAGCGTTGCTGACAAGGTCCTGGCCGTCAATCAAACCAGTGATCTTGTTCCAGTTTCTTGAGGCGTTCGCACCTATGCTCCATGTGAGGTCACGTGTGCTGATGGCCACGCCGTTGAGCGATAACTCGACGCCCTGGTTCTGCGTGCTGCCGATATTCTGCCAGATGTAGCTGAAGCCGGTAACATCAGGAATGGTGCGTTTCATGAGCACGTCCTGGGTATTGGTGTGATAATACTCCACCGTACCGGTAATGCGGTTGCCAAGGAATCCGAAATCGATGCCGGCATTGACTGTCTTCGAAACCTCCCATCCGAGATTCTGGTTTGCAAGTGTGCTAGGATACCAGGCGTATACGCCTTCGCCGCCCCATGAGTAAGTGGTGGACTTGAGAGATGTCAGAGTCTGGTATGGATCGATGGCCTGGTTGCCTATCTCACCGTAGCTGACACGCACTTTGAGGTCAGAGATCTTATTGCCGAGATTCTTGATGAAAGGTTCCTCTGAGATACGCCATGCGGCTGATACTGAAGGGAAAAGTCTCCATTTGTTTCCTGCAGCAAGTCTTGACGATCCGTCATAACGGACAGCCGCATTGAAGATGAGTTTGTTCCTGAAATCATACTGGAAACGGCCCAGGACTGAGAACAGACTGGCTTTTTCGTAACCGGACTTCAGATCCCTGTTCTGCACGCCTGACTGAAGGAAGTGGTAGTCCATATATGCAGCAGCGATATCCTGAGACTCGGCTGAAACGTAGTTCATCTTGTCCTGGATAGCCTCCACAACGCCTGTGAGAGTAAGATGGTGGCTGCCGAAAGTCTTGTCTGCAGTAACGATGGCATTCCATGTGTAGCCTGCAGTAGACTGTTTCTTGAGATAACCGTAGTTGAGACCGAGGTTCTGTTCGGTTGACTTCGAATCAAAGTATTGGCCGTTTGTATACTCTGCAAAGTTGAGTTTGAGGTTTGTCTGGAGGCTCAGCCATGAAGTAGGGCGCACTGTTACGCCGAAAATCAGGTCTGCCATCAGATTCAGCTTGTTATTTACGAAATGACCTTTCTCGTAGTTCCACAGAGGGTTTACATATCCCTCCTTGCCAACAACGGTCTTGAGGCCCTGAGCCTTGTCGTCATCCACGTACGGAGTCTCAAACGGAGTCATGCGCGCGATGGAGTTGTAGGTGTCTGTAGGCTCGCCCGAGTTCTTCCTGTAGCTGAGGCGTGTGGTCTGGGTGAGTTCGATCCATTTTGCCGGAGTGAATTTTACAGAGCTGTTGAGAATATGGCGCTGGTAGTTAACTGTCTTATAGTAAGAGTTGTCATTCTGGAAGTTGTATGACAGATTGTACTTCAATTTCTCCGAATTGTAGCCCAGGGACAGGGTGTGTCCGGTGGTGAAACTGTTCTTGGACAGGAGGGCGTTCTGCCAGTTGAAGTCGATTCCTTTCTCGTAATAGTTCTCGGCCCAAGTCTGGTTCCACAACTTAAGTGCCTCCTGGGTGTCGATATCAGAATCCACCCACTTGTCATAATCGGTACCGTAACTCTCGAATCTCTTCACGTCCCTGATCATTTCCGCGTACCTCGGGCCGTCGAGAAGTTTTACCATTCTGTAGTTGTTGAAGCCGGCATATGAGTTAAGCTCAACGTTGAACTTCTTGCTGCCTCTTGCAGATTTTGTTGTGACCATGATGACGCCGTTTGCCGCACGTGAACCGTAGATGGCTGTTGCAGCAGCATCCTTCATGATTTCCATGCTCTCAACGTCATTCGAGTTGAGGTTTTCCCAAGAACCGGGCATTCCGTCCACGATGAGAAGAGGGTTGTTGCTTGCGTTGAGGGAACGTACACCGCGGATACGGATTGTTGTACCGTCGCCAGGCTGTCTTGCAGGGTCTACATAAACGCCGGCAGCGCGGCCCTGGAGAGCATCCTGGAGGTTGACTGACGGGTTGCTCGCAAGGTCTTTTCCGGAAACCTGGGCAATAGATCCTGTCAGGCTGCTTTTCTTGATGGTGCCATAGCCGATGGCAATCACTTCGTCCAGCATCTCATAGGATTCCTCCAATTCCACCTCGATGAAAGATCTTCCTGCTGCGCTTGTTGCAAGGTCTTTGTAGCCTAGGCAACTAACCGCAATGAAAGCATTTTTTGATGAAAGTTGAAGCGAGAACGTGCCGTCCTGGGCTGTGGTCGTGCCCACGGTGGTTCCCTGTTCATAAACAGATGCGCCCGGGACGGCCTGTCCCTGTGCATCCCTTACCACACCGTTCACTTTAACATTGTCCTGTGCTGCCTGGTTCTCCGCAGGGGAGGCATCAGCGGCGGCTGCAGGAACTGAAAAGCCGATTGATGTGATGATCAATAGCGTCCAGAGTAAAGAATGGGTTTTCATAATGTTGAAATTTTGATTGATTTCTTTTTTCGATTTTTACAAATTTATAGAGATATTTTTATAAACCAAAAAATATATTGATTTTCGTGAAAAATATTTTTTCATTTGTGAAAATTCCCTATCTTTGTAATGTAAAAAATGAAAAAATAAAAATGGGTAAGATAGAAAATGCGCTGATGCGAACCAGGGATACCAGGCAGCTGGTCCTTTGTAAGGGTGCGGTGAAACAGGTGGCGGATATGTTCAAGTCTCTGTTTCCCGGCCGTAGGGCAATCGTAGTTGCGGATACCAACACATGGCGGGCGGCAGGTGAAGAAGCCCAGCGTTGCCTTGAGGAAGGAGGGGTGTCTACAGATGCACCATTTATCTTTTCCGATCCGGATCTCTATGCGGAACAGGCTTATCTGGAGCGTCTGAGCGCAGCACTGGCGCAGACCGATGCGGTGCCTGTGGCTGTCGGCTCGGGTGTTATCAATGATTTGACGAAATATGCGTCGCACCTCAATGGCAGGCGCTATATATGTATAGGTACCGCGGTGTCGATGGACGGATATACGGCTTACGGTTCCTCAATCTCTTTTGACGGGAACAAGCAGACCGTCGACTGTCCCGCTCCGCTGGGATTGCTGCTGGACCCTGTCATATCGGCCGAAGCCCCGAAAGAATTGGCTGCCTCCGGGTATGCGGACCTGATGGCCAAGGTGCCTGCGGGCGCAGACTGGATTCTTGCCGATGCCATAGGAAGCGAAGCGATAGATTCTTTCTCATGGGACCTGGTCCAAGACGGGCTGAAATACGCACTTTCCGATCCCCAGGCTGTTCATGAGGGCGATGTTGAAATGACCCAGGCACTTGCCGAGGGCTTGATAATGAGCGGTTTTGCAATGCAGAGCCTGATGTCAAGCCGTCCGGCATCCGGAATGGAGCACCAGTTCTCACATTTCTGGGATATGGAGAATCTCAGCATTGGCGGCAAGCATGTTTCGCATGGCTTCAAGGTGGGCATAGGAACATTGATTTCCACTGCCGCCCTGGAGTTTTTCGTGAATTATGACATTTCCCGCATAGATCCTGAAAAATGTGCCGGGGCATGGCTCAGCTGGGATGACACAGTGGCATATATCAACCGTCTGATGGCAGGAAAACCTGGTCATCTGTCAAGGGCTTTGCAGGAGACTAGGGCAAAATATGTGGATAAATCTGAAATTTGCAGGGAAATTTCTGTCATCAAGGAAAACTGGTCCGAATTATGTAGCAGAATCCGGAAGCAGATTATTCCGTATGACCAGGTGTATGACAGTCTGAAAAAGGTGGGGGCTCCGTATGAATGTGAGATGATAGGGGTGAGCCGCGAACATTTCCGTGAAACGCTGTTCTGCATACCGTTCATGAGAAGCAGGATAACTGTAATAGATTTCCTGTACAGATTCGGGATTCTTGAAGAATTCGCAGAAAAATATTTTGGAGAATGATAACAATAGCGGACAGAAGACAGTCGATAATTGATTTCATTTCAAGGCATGGCTATGCCAGCGTCAACGATCTTGCGGACCGTTTCAATGTGACGGGTGCAACAATACGTGCAGATCTCAGATATTTGGAGGAGAAGGGCAAGGTTGTTCGCTCTCATGGTGGCGCGATTACGGCGACATCGGCGGTTATGGACCTGAAAGAGGATGAAAAGGGGAAGAGCAATGTGGACAAGAAGCGCGCCATCGCAGCCGCAGCCGCCCGCATGGTTTCGGACCCGGATTCCCTTATCATTGCCTCCGGTTCCACGATGTGTGCTTTTGCCGATGCCATAAATCACAGTCTCAATCTGAACATTGCCACCCCGTCCATCAGGATAGCAATGATGTTTGTTGACAACCCCAATGCAACCGTTCTCCAGCTGGGAGGAGTGATATACGGAAACACCTTGTCCACAAGGGGAAGTTATGCGGAAGCAGGCCTGGATCTGTTCCAGTGCAACAAATTGTTCTTCGGAGTGGAGGGCTTCGATGTGAACAGCGGTCTCACCTGCGCAACCATAGAGGAGGCCAATCTTACAAGGAAGATGATAAAATGCGCCACCAAGGTTATAGTCCTTGCGGATTCAAGCAAATATTGCAGGCGCGGTTTCGGAAAGATATGCAACCTTCAGGATGTGGATATTCTTGTCACGGACAGCGGTCTTAGTGAAGAAGCCAGAACAACTATCGAGGCTTTGGGAGTGGAGGTTGTAATAGCATAATCTGTT
Organism: Bacteroidales bacterium; assembly: GCA_024401715.1. Classification (GTDB taxonomy): domain Bacteria; phylum Bacteroidota; class Bacteroidia; order Bacteroidales; family UBA932; genus Cryptobacteroides. The sequence goes on along the minus strand of JAKSKO010000012.1, from coordinate 24,021 downwards.
TTTTTCCGGGTTAGAGAGAACTTTTGGCCTGGATTTGCTCTATTGTTGCAAAAAAATTCTTAAATTAGAAGGTTAGAATTTTTTGCAATGACAAGTACAGTAGGTCATATTTCCCAGGTAATAGGTCCTGTAGTGGACATACATTTCGATTTCGGAGCCAAAGATTCGGCTTCCGTTTCCCTGCCGAAAATCAATGAGGCCATGCACATGCGCCGTGCCCATGGCAGAGCCCGTGTGGTGGAGGTGCAGCAGCATATCGGAGAGGACAGTGGGCGTACGATTGCAATGGACTCCACAGACGGCCTAAGCCGCGGCATGGAGGCTGTATGTACAGGCGCTCCAATCTGCATGCCGGCCGGAGAGGCCATCAGAGGCAGAGTGATGAACGTCGTTGGTGACACCATAGACGGCCTGGACCAGATAGAGAAGAACAGCGATTTCCCTATTCACAGGGACGCGCCGAAGTTCGAAGACCTCACCACATCACAGGAGGTCCTTTTCACAGGTATCAAGGTGATAGACCTCTTGGAACCATACCTGAAGGGCGGCAAGATCGGCCTTTTCGGCGGTGCCGGTGTGGGCAAGACCGTGCTTATCAAGGAGCTTATCAACAATATCGCCAAGAAACACAACGGATTCAGCGTTTTCGCCGGTGTGGGAGAGCGTACCCGTGAGGGTAACGACCTTCTGCGCGAGATGATAGAATCCGGCGTTATCAAATACGGAAAGGAGTTCGAGGAATCCATGGCACAGGGCCACTGGGACCTCAGCAAGGTGGACAAGACAGAGATGGCCAAGAGCCAGGTGAGCATGGTGTTCGGCCAGATGAACGAGCCTCCAGGAGCGCGTAGCAGCGTGGCCCTCAGCGGCCTCACCCTTGCAGAGAGCTTCAGGGACAGCAAAGACCCGGATGCCCCTAAGGATATCCTTTTCTTCATAGACAATATCTTCCGATTCACCCAGGCGGGTTCGGAGGTTTCCGCCCTCATGGGACGTATGCCTTCGGCCGTGGGCTACCAGCCAACCCTGGCATCGGAAATGGGTAAGATGCAGGAGCGTATCACATCAACCAAGAACGGTTCCATCACATCGGTTCAGGCCGTGTATGTGCCTGCCGATGACCTCACGGACCCCGCTCCGGCAACAACCTTCAGCCACCTGGATGCAACCACGGTGCTAAGCCGTAAGATTGCGGAGCTTGGCATCTATCCTGCGGTGGACCCTCTGGACAGCACATCGCGCATCATGGATCCGAATGTCATCGGAGAGGATCACTATAACACCGCACAGAGGGTGAAACAGATACTCCAGCGCCAGAAAGAGCTTCAGGACATCATTTCCATCCTGGGCATGGACGAGCTTTCGGACGAGGACAAGATGACGGTGAACCGCGCCCGCAAGGTGCAGCGTTTCCTCTCGCAGCCTTTCGCCGTTGCAGAACAGTTCACAGGCGTTCCGGGCGTGATGGTGAGCATAGAGGACACCATCAAGGGCTTCAACATGATTATGGACGGCGAGGTGGATGACATTCCGGAGCAGGCCTTCCTTAACGTGGGTACCATTGAAGAGGCCATTGCAAAAGGCAAGAAACTTCTGGGCGAATAACATCACAGGCGAAGCGATTATATGAAGCTGCAGATCATATCGGCAAAGAGTCCCGCAATAAATGTGGAGGTGACACGTGTGTCCCTTCCTGCGGTTCAGGGCCCTTTTGTCGTGCTGAAAAACCACGCTCCCATAATTGCTGCCCTGGAGGCCGGTGAGATCCGATGGAACGAAGACGGCGTGTGCCGCATCCGTTCCGGCTTCGCCAAGGTTCAGAACAACAATATAATAGCTGTAGTGGAGGAGTAGGTATGAAAAGATTGTTTGCTATACTTCTGCTCTGCTTCAGCGCAACTTTCCTTTATGCGCAGCATGATGCCGCACCACAGGGGGAAGAAGAGAATCTGAATGTCACAGAGCTTATTTTCGAGCATGTGGGCGATGCCTATGACTGGCATATCATCACAGTAAACGGAAAACATGTGAGCATTCCTCTCCCTTGCATAGTATACAGCCGTAATTCAGGCTGGCATGTGTTCAGTTCCCATCATCTTGCGCACGGCCACTCATACAAGGGCTTCCGCATTGCAGCCGAGGGTGAGGAATATGCAGGCAAGATAGTGGAAGAGTGCGGTGGCAGCGTTGCAAGGCCGCTGGACCTCTCTATGACGAAAAACGTTTTCGGCCTGCTGTTCAACAGCGCCCTGCTGGTGATTCTGGTGCTGGGTTGCGCTTCATGGTATCGCAAGCACGACGCCCGCAAGGATGTTCCCGGCGGTTTCACCGGCCTGTTCGAGATGCTGGTTACCATGGTTGAGGACGATATAATAAAGGATTGCGTGGGCAAGGACTACAAACGTTACAGTCCTTATCTTCTCACGGCATTCTTTTTCATATTCATAAACAACCTCATGGGTATCGTGCCTTTCTTCCCGGGTGGCCTGAACATAACCGGCAATATTGCCGTCACCATGGTTCTGGCCCTTTTCACCTTCTTCATGGTGAACCTTTTCGGCAACAGGCACTACTGGAAGGAAATACTCTGGCCCGATGTACCTATGTTCCTGAAGGTCATACCTTTGATGCCGCTTATAGAGATTATAGGCATGTTTACCAAACCGTTCTCACTTATGGTGCGACTGTTTGCAAACATACTTGCGGGTCACTGTATGATACTGGGCGTGGTGTCCGTCATCTTCCTCACCGCCAAGATGGGCGTGGGAATGAATGCCGGCCTTTCGGTGGTTTCCATCTGCATAGGTGTGTTTATGGATATACTGGAACTGCTTGTGGCTTTCCTGCAGGCATATGTGTTTACAATGCTCTCCAGCGTCTTTATTGGCCTGAGCCGTCAGGAGGAGCATGCGGAATAGGATTACTAATAAATTAAAAACTATAAAATTATGTTACTTTCAATGATTCTTCAGGCAGTGGCTGGTGCAGCCCTTGGTAAAGTTGGTGCAGCTGTCGGTGCAGCTCTTGCAGCAATTGCAGCGGCTTTCGGTATCGGTATGATTGGTAAGGCTTCTCTTGAGGCTGGTGCACGTCAGCCGGAGATGGCAGGCCACTACCGTATGACAGCCATCATCATCGGCGCTCTTGTAGAGGGTGCATGTCTTTTCGCAATTGTTGTCTGTCTTATCGCATAGTAAGCAATGTCTCTGATAACACCCGATTTCGGTCTGCTTGTCTGGATGACATTGATCTTCGGCATTGTGTTCTTCATATTGGCGAAGTTCGGTTTCCCTGCCATTACGGGGATGGTGAACGAGCGCGCCGCCCACATACGCCAGTCTCTTGAAGACGCCAAAAAGGCGAAGGAAGAACTGGAGGGCCTGCAGGAGACATGCCGCAAGATGCTGGATGACACCAGAAAAGAGCAGGCTGCGATGCTGGAACAGTCCAAGAAAGCAAGCCAGCAGATGGTGGAGGATGCCAAGGCCCGTGCGGCCAGCGAGGCGTCCCAGCTTATTGCTCTTGCCAGGAACCAGATTGAGGTGGAGAAGCGTGAGGCCCTGAACGATGTGCGCAACGTTGTTGTGGACCTTGCCATTGCGGTATCTGAAAAGGTGCTGCGCGAGAAATTGCAGAAAGATGAAAACCAGACTGCCTTCGTGGACAAGATTCTGGCAGAAGTGGAGCAATCCAGAAAGAACTGTCAAATATAAAAAGGGATGAATTCCGGACTCATAGCTGCAAGATATGCCAAGGCCTTCCTGGAGTATGTGAACGGCCGCGGAAGCGTGGATGACGTGTACAATCAGGTGCGCGTGATCCTGAGCGCTATGGGCAAGCTTCCCAAGTTCCGTCTTGCCATCACCGATTCTAAGGCGATTGCAATGGACAGGAAACTGGAGCTGCTTGCAGCCAGCGTAGACCCGCAGCCTCTTGCAAAGGAGATTGCAGACCTGCTTGCGCTGATGCAGAAAAACAGCAGAGTGGAATTCTTCCGTCTCACTCTCCTGGACTTCCTTAATCTTTACCGCGAGGAGCGCAACATCGTAATGGTGCAGCTTACCACCGCCACAGAGCAGCCGAAGCTGGTTCCGCTTATAGAGAAACTTGTGAGGGAGGATTTCGGCAAAACCGCCGATATCAACCGGAAGATAGACCCGGACATCGTGGGCGGCTTCATCTTTGAGAGTTGGGGCTACCGCATTGATGCCAGCGTGCGCAGGGACCTTGATGAACTGCGTGACGAACTTTTAGAGAAAAACACCAGATTAGTATAGCTTTTTTATGGCTGAAAACATAAAACCTAGCGAGATTTCAAAGGTCTTGCTGAAAGAATTGGAGGATATCAACATCGGCGCGCGCTTCGAGGAAGTGGGCCAGGTGCTTCAGGTATCCGACGGCGTGGCCCGTGTGTATGGCCTTGGCGCTGCCGAAGCTGGAGAGTTGCTGCAGTTTGAAAGCGGTGTGATGGGCGTTGCAATGAACCTGGAGGTGGACAACATAGGCGTTGTGCTTCTTGGCCAGAGTGAACTTGTGAAAGAGGGCCAGAAAGTTACCCGCACAGGCAAGATCGTATGTATCCCGGTGGGTGAAGGCATTGTGGGCAGGGTTGTGAACCCGCTTGGCCAGCCGCTGGACGGTATGGGCCCGATAAAAGGCGAGACCCTGGATATGCCGCTGGAGCGCAAGGCCCCGGGCGTAATCTTCCGTGAGCCGGTTACCCAGCCTTTGCAGACAGGCCTGAAGGCAATCGACGCCATGATTCCTATAGGCCGCGGCCAGCGAGAGCTCATCATCGGTGACCGTCAGACAGGCAAGACAGCCATTGCAATAGATACAATTATAAACCAGAGGGCCAATTACGAGGCCGGAGACCCTGTATACTGCATCTATGTGGCCATAGGCCAGAAGGGTTCCACTGTTGCCAATATCGTGAAAACCCTCAGGGACAAGGGCGCGATGGATTATACCATAGTCGTTTCCGCAACAGCTTCGGATCCCGCCGCCCTGCAGTATTACGCTGCTTTTTCCGGCGCTGCAATAGGAGAGTATTTCAGGGATACGGGACGTCATGCCCTTGTTGTGTATGATGATCTAAGCAAGCAGGCGGTTTCCTACCGTGAGGTTTCCCTCATCCTGCGCCGTCCTTCCGGCCGTGAGGCATACCCTGGCGATATCTTCTATCTGCACAGCCGTCTTTTGGAGCGTGCGGCCAAAATCATTGGCCAGCAAGAGGTTGCCTCGCAGATGAACGATCTTCCGGAGTGCTTGAAAGACAAGGTGAAAGGCGGTGGCTCACTCACAGCCCTCCCTATCATCGAAACCCAGGCCGGAGACGTTTCAGCATATATCCCTACGAACGTGATTTCCATCACCGACGGCCAGATATTCCTGGATGCCAACCTCTTCAACCAGGGTTTCCGTCCTGCAATCAACGTTGGTATCTCCGTTTCCCGTGTGGGTGGTTCGGCCCAGGTGAAATCCATGAAGAAGGTGGCCGGTACCCTGAAGATAGACCAGGCCCAGTACAGAGAGCTGGAGGCCTTCACCAAGTTCAGTTCCGACATGGACCCTGTAACCAAGGCAACCATAGACAAGGGCCGCAAGAACAATGTCCTCCTGGTGCAGAAGCAGTACAGCCCTATGAATGTGGGAGAGCAGGTAGCCATTCTTTACTGCGGCACACGCGGCCTCATGAAGGATATAGACATAGATAAGGTTGACAGATTCCAGGAGATGTTCCTGGACAGGATGCGCCAGCTGCATCAGGCCGATGTCCTGGACAGCCTCCAGGCCGGAAAGATTGATGCCGGCATAGAAAAGATTATCAATGAGGAGGCTGCATTTGTTGCAGGCGGACTCAAATAGCAAAGCATAGAGGTCCGGAATGGCATCATTGAAGGAAATACGCGGCAGGATAGGTTCCGTGAAGGGCACGCTGAAGATTACTTCGGCCATGCGCCTCATTTCATCGGCCAAACTGCATACGGCGCAGGGAGCCATAGGAAACCTTGTCCCCTACGAGTTCTATGTGCAGGATATCCTTGTGTCCCTGATGGGATGCGGGGATGCCACGGCCGCCCTTGCCCCATACCTTTCGGAAGGGGAGAGCAGGGAGATTGCCGTAATCCTGATAACTTCAAACCAGACTTTGTGCGGAGCCTTCAATGTGAATATCATGAAGGCTTTCGAGTCCAGGAAATATAACCCGGAGCACACAACGGTGTATGCCGTGGGAAAATATGGCATGAAACAGGTTCAGAAGCTGGGTTTCAGAACAGTGGACTGCTGCGAACTGTCCGCCCATGCCAACTATGACTCTTCCAATGCCCTGGCCGAAAAGCTGTCCGCAGAATTCACAGGCGGGAAAATTGGCAGGGTGGACATGGTTTATGCCCACTACGCTTCACCGGTTTCCCAGCCAATCCAAAGCGAAAGCTATCTTCCGCTGAACCTTGAGGCTGCAACGGGAGGCGCCCACAGCCAGGAGGATACGGACTATATAGTTGAGCCATCGGCGGCCGAGCTCCTGGAAAGGATGCTGCCTATGGTCCTCAGGCTGAAGATGCACACCGTGATGCTGGACAGCGCCGCCGCAGAGCATGCCGCAAGAACCCTTGCCATGCAGATGGCCTCCGAGAATGCGGAGGAGCTTATTGCCGAACTTTCACTCCAGTACAATAAATTGCGCCAGCAGGCGATTACCAGTGAAATTCTTGACCTTTTAGGCGGTCAGGCAAATAATAATTAGTATATTTAAGAACCGAAAAAGAAATAATATTTAAAAATATCAATTATGGCACAACAAAAACGTAACTGGGTTGCGATCATTACCATGTTCTTCATCTTCGGCATGATTTCGTTCGTAACCAACATGGCTGCTCCGTTCGGTAATATCTGGGGCTTCACTTATCCTTGGGCTGGTTTTGCCGGCAACCTTATGAACTTCACCGCATACCTCTTCATGGGTATCCCTGCAGGTAACATGCTCATCAAGTACGGCTACAAGAAAACAGCTCTCATCGCCCTCATCGTGGGTGCCCTGGGTCTTGGCGTGCAGCTTCTTTCAGGCGTGTTCGGCTCGGATATCAAAGTTGGCGAGATTGCAGGCGTCGTAACAAGCCTGGATCTTTTCATATACCTCCTTGGTGCCCTCATCTGCGGTTTCTGCGTATGTATGCTTAATACAGTGGTTAACCCTATGCTCAACCTCCTTGGCGGCGGTGGCAACACAGGTAACCAGCTTATCCAGGCAGGCGGTACAATCAACTCTCTCACAGGTACCCTCACCCCTATGCTTGCAGGTGTGCTTGTAGGAACACTTTCAAAGGATTCATTCCCTCAGGTTGCTCCGCTCATCATCACAGGTATCGTCATCTTCCTTGCGGCTTTCGCAATCATCTCTTTCATCAAGATTGAGGAGCCTCAGGCAAACCTTTCAAACGTAACTTACGAGAAATCACCTCTCGCTTTCCGTCACTGCCTTCTTGGTGTTATCGCAATCTTCTTCTATGTAGGTATCGAGATTGCAACTCCTAACATGATGAACGCATGGATCAGCAACCTCCGCTTCACAGGCGCAGCTGCCGTTGCAGGTTCTCTTGCAGCCATCTACTGGTTCCTCATGCTCATCGGCCGTGCGGCTTCTACCGCTATTTCAGGCAAGATTTCAACCCGTACACAGCTTGTTACAGTGTCTTCAGTTGCCATCGCCCTGATCATCGCTGCAATCTGCACAGGCAACGTGCCTATCACCCTTAACGTAAACCTTGGTTTCATCAAGATCGATAACGCTCCTGTTCCACTTTCATGCGTGTTCATCTTCCTCTGCGGTCTCTGCACTTCAGTTATGTGGGGTGGTATCTTCAACCTTGCAACAGAGGGCCTTGGCAAATACACTGCAAAAGCTTCAGGTCTGTTCATGACCATGGTTGTTGGTGGTGGTATCATGCCATTCGTACAGGACCTTGTTGTACGTCCATACCTCGGCTACCTGGGTTCATACTGGCTGGTTGTTGCAATGCTTGCATACATCCTCTTCTATGCTCTGGTGGGCAGCAAGAATGTTAATACAGACATCAAAGTAGACTAATAACTCAAGAATATGGAAAAGAAATACGTTGTAGGTGTCGATATAGGCGGCACAACTTCAAAGATCGGTGTTGTAGATGCTCGTGGTGACGTTTTGGCACAGAGCGTTATCAAAACTGAAACCACAATCACCGCAAAAGAGTTCATTCACCAGCTTGCAGAGGCCATCAAGGCAAATATCGTCAAGGCAGGTGTAGATACTGCAGAGATCCGTGGCATAGGCGTAGGCGCCCCTAACGGCAACTACTATACAGGCTGCATCGCATTCGCACCAAACTTGGGTTGGGCTGCAAACGAGAGCGTTCCTTTTGCAAAGTTGCTTTCTGAGGAGCTTTCAGGCATGCCTGTATCCCTTACCAATGATGCAAATGCAGCTGCAGTGGGCGAGATGACCTACGGTATTGCAAAGGGGAAGAAACACTTCATCATGATCACACTGGGTACAGGTGTGGGTTCAGGTATCGTTATCAACGGTGAGGTTCTATACGGTTCAGACGGTCTTGCCGGTGAGCTTGGTCACACCTGCGCAGTACGTCGCAACGGCCGTCTCTGTGGTTGCGGCAAGACAGGCTGTCTGGAGACTTATTGCTCTGCAACAGGTGTTGCCCGCACTGCACGCGAGTGGCTTGCAGCAACCAACGAGGAGTCCAAACTCCGTTCTCTGAACGAGATTACTTCAAAGGACGTTTATGACGCAGCTAAAGAGGGTGACGCTCTTGCACTCCGCATTTTCGAGTACACAGGCCGTCTTCTTGGCGAGAAGCTTTCAGACTTCATCGCATTCAGCGCCCCTGAGGCTATCGTTCTCTTCGGCGGTCTTGCACGCAGCCGTGAGTTCATCGAGGCCCCTATCCTCAAATCTATGAACGACAATGTCCTCCCTTTGTGGAGAGGCAAGGTAGAGCTTCTTTTCTCTTCTCTGAAAGAGTCCGATGCAGCTATCCTTGGCGCATCCGCTCTTGCATGGGAACTGTAAAAAGCCTTTTCATATAAAAGAGACCGGCCCCTGGCGGCCGGTCTCTTTTTCCGTATCCGGGGCTCAGCCTCCCATCTTCCAGAATTTTTCATCGTGGATAGGAGTGGCTTCCCTGTGATCTCCCTGGAATTTGAGAGTTGTGTGGACGTCAAGCGTGATTGTGCGTGTTTTTTCCGGATCGGTGCGGTAAGCCCAGTTCCAATCTTCCTCAATCACCCTGTATCGTCCCTGCGGAACCATACGTATGGTGCGGATTGGCCTGTCATGGGTTAGTGCGAACCTGCAAATTGTCTTGTGTGAATCCAGATCTATCACGCGATATACGGCATTTTCTCCGGAAAGCAGTCCGCTCCTTTCAACGGTGAGATTGTAGAAGTACAGTATCTCCGCGGGCAGTATGGCGGCAGGTGCGCCACTGTCATCATACAGGCCGGATTTGTGACTGTTTGGATTGAATTCACCGTCCTCTGATACGTTGGTGATGACGAACGGTATCTCAACGATAAGTTTGTGGCCATTCCTCATGCCGGTCCCGCACCAGTTGTTCTTGTAGTTGAAACCGTTGACGCACACCATTGCGCATCCGTCGTCATCATAGCTTATGCTTATTCCGTCCGGCGGCAGACTTACGGTATCCCTCGCCGCAGAAAAGGTGAATTCCCTGCTTTTCGGATCGTATGAAAGGCATCGGGACTTGTAGCAATGTATGTCCGATGCCGAGGTTCCTTCCGGCAGACACATGTGCGGTGGCATGTAGTCCCTAATCTGCGCATCCTGCTGCAAATCCACCAGTGACCCACCCACAATGATGTCGGCCGATATACCGTCAAAAATGCTGTTCAGTTCCGATGCGGTGGATGCGTTCAGGTAGTAGTCCGACGAAACCTTATCTGCTGTGTTGTACATGTCCGACGCGATGGGATGGTTGGATGACAGTGCACTCATGAAAGTTTCTACCTGGATATCAGGCTTGCCTTCAAACATGCCCACGGTGTATATAGTGCAGGCGAATGTGGTGTCTTTCAGCATTTTTGCCGTTGATATCGCCCTGTTTGCTATACCCATGTTGAAAAGCAGCAACTCCGACGGTTCCCCGTCTGTGAACAGGACCACGGTTCTCATTACGTCATCTTTCTTTTTGCCTGTCCTGTTCTGTTCGGAGAAAATGTCTTTTGCGATTTCAAGGCCCTTGTCCGTTTCCGTGTTGCCGCTGGATTTGAATTTGTAGATTTCTTTCCTGAATTTGTCTTCGTTCCCTGAAACCGGGGTGAGATCCATCACTTTTGTTCCGTTGCTGGAGAATGTTACTATCCCTATGCGGTGTTCCACGCTGTCTTTCCGGGCATTCGCCCCTATTGTAGATACAAAACTCCAGCAAGCGTCCATCATATGCCCCAGTTTGCTTATATATCGGCCATAATCTCCGCCTCCCCAGTGCAGCAGGGCGTAATAATCCGTATTCCTGCGCTCCGGGTCGGTGTTCTCATACGGAATCAATGGCTCTCCCGGGATGCGGGACTGCATGGATTCGGAAACGTCCAGCACCAGTACGATGTCCAGCGGAATGCTTTGGTGTATAATGTCCATATGGCCTTCCACAAAACTTTCAACGCATATTGTTCCCTGGTGTGAGGTGAAATCGTAAGTGGTGGATGTTTGCAGGTGAATGCCGTTCTGCACACTCTGTGCGCTTGCGCCAAGGGCTGAAAATAACAGGATGGCAGTGTACGGCAAAATTCTTGATTCAATCTGTTTCATCGTAATAATGGTTATAGAGTTGTTCCACAAATCCGTCGGCTTCGCCTATGGCCTCTTTCACATTGCTCTTCCGGGGGTCATATTTGATGGCCTGAACAAGAATCTTCATGTTCAACATTGTACCGTCCGGGCCGTCGGCAATCGAGAGTGAATCCAGAAGCGCCACGCTGGTGCTTTCCCCTCCGCGGATGGGATATCTGTAATAGTATATGTGACTTTCCGGGTCAAAAGCCCAGAAATCCTCCCAGTGAGGCGGGCGTGTAAGCCTGGTGTTCCCTCCGCTTGCCGGCTTTATCAGTTCCCCTTCGGAATTTTCCCAGCTTCCCACAAGGGTGGTCCTTATGTAACACGGGCTGGTTCCGTCATTCCTGAAAGAAAGATTGTGTGCAAACTGTTGTGCGATTTCACCGCAAAGACTTATGTCCAGGCCTCCCAGTATGCTTAGAGTGTAGGTGTATTGCTTTCCTGCTTCCCAGCGTTGTGGAAGCTCGGAATCAAACACTTCCGACTCTTCCTTTCCGTTCAGTACATAGATTACCTTAAGTTTCGCGCTGTCCAGTTCCTGCGGAATCATCATGAAGATGGTGCCATCCTCCTCCGATGACAGGTTCTGGATATTACTGTCGGAAAGATTTCCCTCTATGTCCTTGTGGAATGCCTGCATGTAACTTTTCTTCGGCCCGTAATTGTCCCAGGCCTCTGTGTCTTCCATACGGTAGTCGGCCTCAGAACTTATTCCGTCCAGTATCACGCTCTGAAGACAGCCTGCGTTCGCTTTCCCCACCTGTATCTTTATGGAAGAAAGAACGTGTTTGAAGTTCAAAGGTATACCTTCGGGATTTGCCTTCCGGTTTGCTCCGCGGAATCGTGCAACAATCAGGTCTTCCTGTCTTTTCGCATCATCTCCGCTGTTGTTGCTTTGCGGCAGGGCATAGTGGAAACTGTGGCGCTCCACTGCATCTATGCTTGCACCGGCCCATGCCAGAACGTCAAGCGAATCGTGCAGGTCCGAAGGCCAGTAGTATGGGCAGCGCGTTTTCCAGGATCCGTCTTTGAACAGGAGTTTTTCATCATTTGCAAAGTAGCCCAGTCCGTTCCTGTATGCCGCTATGTTTATGCCGCTTTCTCCGAATTCCTCCACCAGATTTGCCGCATGTATGCTGTGCCCCTTGGTGGCGGTGTCCGGGATGCTGAATTTTATGCTGCCATCCCCGTCCTCCGGCCCGAAAAGCGGAAGCGTTTCTTTGCGGCAGCCGCCACCTGTGAGGGCGGCAACTGCCAATGCAACAAATATGGTATGGCGTCTCATATTATATTATGTTCCGTGCTTCGGTCGTAATCCAATCCGTCACGTTCACGTTTATGAAGATTATCTGCTGGTCCGGCAGCACTTCCTCCAGATTGTCATCCTGCGCATCTTCGTCCTGCTGAGGCTGGTATCCGCCACCTGCCAGGTCAATGATATAGGTGTATATTTTCCCCGATTCCCATTTGAAATCGGCAGGGAAAATCACCCATTCTCCCGTAATCGCATCGCCGTTCCTCTGTCCCCATATCAGGCTGTTGTCGCTGTTGTTCAATATGGCTGTCTTAACTCCTATATAAGAACCGTTCGGCAGCTTTTCAGCGTTGTATGCTGTGGCCTTGTCCCTGCTTTGTGGGATAAGAATAAGTTCGTTCCCCAGTTTTTGCGCCTCACCGGCAGCTGCCGCTATGCTTGTTTTCTGGAATTCCTGCAGGTATGATTTTCCCATGTACGGTTCTGACGCTGTCCAATTGCCCGCCTGCTCTTCCGTGATGTCGTAGGTGTATGTGCCTTCGGTGGATACATTTGCCAGTTTCACTGCTTCCACAACGAATTTCAGATTGGGTTGGCTGTTCTTGGCTTTCAGCACAATCTTGGACTGGGTGTGCATAAAGGTAAGTGGTACGCCATCGGCAGATTCAGCCAGGGTCTGTGCACCGGTATATGCGAAAATGAAGTCTACCTGGCTGTTGCTGCTTGCTGTTTCGTCCGGGTGAATGGTGAATCTGTTTATGCTGTCTTTCCGCACCTGGCTCCCTTCGCCCGCCTGCGGAGCATGGGCATAAAAGTCCAGAGAACCGTTCTTCGGCCAGTAATATGCGTGTGCAGAGCTGTAGGTGCCGCTTTCTTCCATGCGTGAGAATAATGCATCGGAGAAATAGATGCTTGCCGTTCCTCCCTCAGTCGGATGCAGTACGGCACTAACGGTGAACTTCTCCAGGTTGCTTCCCAAGTCTGCCGCGCGTGTTCTGTAGTCCACGTTTGTACGGAACGCCACCCTTGTTCCCGGGTTCATGCTTTTGGTTTCCACTTTGTTGCAAGCCGATATGGCTATGAGCGCCGCCATTGCGGCAAAAATTCTTTCTTTTTTCATAATCTTTTGTCTTTTACATCCCTATTTCCACGCAAACGCTCTGCCACCCGTCCACCTCGGGCTTGAAGCCGGAACCGTTCACAATGGGTTTAGGGAGGGTTAATTCGTTGATTTCCACGTATATGTCGTGCGGACCTGTTTCCTGTATCTCCACCCGGGTGCTCCATGTCCACTGGCTTCTGTCCGCCAGAAGGGCATACACGCAAAGGGTAAGCGGTCCCTTTTCGTGGCCGAAGCATTCCACACTGCCCTCCAGTGTCGATTCTCCCTTTGCCTGCAGGGTGAAGACCTCATTTGCCATTTCTCTTCCTGCCATGCCATCGCGCATCCTTACAGAAGCCGGCAGAGGACCTATGGAGGCTCCCAGGCTGCCGGAATATTTCAGATTGTGGACATTGTTTATCCGTACGGTAATCGTGCTTGTGATGCGCTGCGGTGCAATCAGCACGTTTCTGTTCCCCCTGTCTATGCTTACCAGAGAACCGTCGCCAACCCATAACCTGTCCGGAGGCAGCATTATCCCCATAGCGGAGCTTTTTGCGTTTTCGTTCTCCAGACTCCATCCGGGAATCTGCAATCCTTCGGTAAGGGAGCTGCTCCGGGTAAAGGCGAACGGCCCTTCTTCCCTATCTTCTTCCCGCCATAATATGGACGGAGTTTCGGCGTTCCAGCTTAAAACCCTGTACAGGCTTGGCATGGCTTTCACCTTCCCTCCATCTGTTCCCGGCAGGCTGTAAATCTGGTGACGGGAATTGTATACGTCATAGACATACAGATTCATTGCTCTTACCTCATTCCGCGCACCGGCTTCACGGCCCCATACATATCCAACCTCCAGTATTCCTCCATGATTGTGGTCATAGCACAGATCCTTGTATCTGCAGGAAACTGCAAGAAGAACCATAAGCGCTGCGGATAATCTACTGCTGCTTTTCATGACTCATCCTCCCTATTGTCCAGACCAGGGAAACCGAAGCCCTTGTGGGTCCGAACCATCTATACCTTTTATTGCTCTGCCATACAAAATGGCTGTCCTGGGGTTCGTACTCTTTCAGGTTACCTCCCAGTATGCCGAACCCTGCAGAAAAGTCCAGGGCGATGGATTTGCCCAGTGGCAATAAATATCCGTATTCCATATCCGCTCCCCAGCACCAGCCGTCGCTTTGCATGCCTTTTTTACCAAAACAGAAATCATAGCTGTGTCCCAGACCGTACACCCCAAGATGGTGTCCGTTGAATATATCTTCAAACCAATACCTTATGCCAAGTTGCCCGCCATGGCTCTTGACGCAGAATGCAGATGCCCTGTTCTCCCACCAGGCTCCGTTATACCCGACATCCAAAGAAAGCCGTCTCCCCAGAGGCAGTTCCACAGCTATGGAAGGCATCATGGCAAAATCCGAAAGGATATTTGTTTTGATGGCCTGTGCCCCAAGGGAGAACGGGGTGCCAAAGGACGCAATCAGAGTGATTAGCGTGCAGATGCTCCGGCTTCTTGACCTTAAGAATATGAATGAAATTTTCATTTGTCTATCAGATTTTTCCTGCCGCAAAAATGTTACAAAAGAACGGAAGGGATTTTCTCCATACGGATAATTGCCATTTTCAAATCGGAAATTTCCGTATTGTATTTTATTTTAGGCCCCAAAGTGTTAACTTTAAGTCAGAAAAAACAAATCGGCCATGTATATGCGGTATTTGATACTCCTGCCGGTACTGCTGGCTGCCTTATCGGCAATTTTCCACAAGATGCGTCGCGCACGTTATGTGGAAGCTGGTCTTTTGATGGTGATTCTTACCACAATTATCGTAAACGCCCTTGTCACTTCAGAGATTTACGGAAATTCTTTCGTGGAGTTGTGGCTGTACTATTTCCAGGCATCCCTCTCGTGCTTCATAGTGCCCTCCTGCTATTTGTATTTTTCATATCAGACGGGGAGGTACTGGCTGAATTCAACTTCGGTTGCGCTTTTCCTGCTCATTCTTTTGATGCTTGTGCCGAACATATGCATCGATCTCAGCTATGTGGGCAGCGGGGGAGGAACCTACGATATCATATATCCCCATTGCATCTGCTTTTTCAAGAATGGCCTGAACGTGCTCCACTTCGGAATAGAAAGTCTCATAATCATGCTTCAGACCCTGCTGGTGCTGCGGCGCCTGCTTGTGTATCGCAACCAGATGATACGTTACGAGCTGCGCTATACCAAATCCATGAAGCTTTTCTTTGCCTGGGGCTGCATCTGTGCCCTTCTTGCGATAGTGTACCATCTTTTTCCGCAAAACTATTGGGCAGGCAACCCTTTCATATGGATATATTTCATAGTCTATGTCCTGCTGTGCAGTGCGGGTTTTGCCGGAATAGCCTTGAAGATGGATCTTCACCCCATCATTACGGCGGAAGACAAACAGCAGGTCCAGATGGAGAATTTCATCAGCGCCAATGCCCGTCTGGCCACCCGTATGCGTCATATTTTTGAAGAAACGGACATATGTACGCGCCAGGGCCTTGTCATAGACGATGTCGTGGCCATGCTTGGCACCAACAGAACCTATTTCACCAGGATGATGAGGGCCGAATTCGGCATGTCCTTTACGGAGTACGTTCACTTTATCCGTCTGGAAAAATGCAAGAAAGCCCTGATGGAAAGTGATGCCTCCCTGGAGGACATCGCCATGGATACCGGCTTCGGAACAGCATCCAATATGTCCCGTGTTTTCAAGAAGATGACGGGGGAGACTCCCGATGCCTGGCGTCATGCTTCGGGCTCTTGCAAAAACAAGTAAAAAGCCGTAACTTTGCACGTTAAAGTGTTTTATCACAGATAAAAAGCGGCAATATGGAAGCAAAAGTCTCACAACGAATCCAGAATATGGCAACGTCATCCACTTTCGTGATGGCGGCAAAGGCGGCTGAAATGAAAGCTGCAGGCGTGGATGTAATCTCCCTTTCCCTGGGAGAACCGGATTTCAACACTCCGGACCACATCAAGGCGGCGGCAGTTCAGGCCATCAATGACAATTTCTCAAAATACGGACCTGTTCCGGGTTTTCCGGAGCTTCGCAAGGCAATTGCCGGAAAGCTGAAGAAAGAGAACGGGCTGGATTATGCTCCGGAGCAGATTATAGTGTCTACTGGTGGCAAGCAGGCTTTGTGCAATACCATCATGGCTATTGTGGACAACGCGGATGAGGTGATTCTTCCAACTCCATGCTGGGTTAGTTACACAGAGATGGTGAAGCTTGCAGGCGGCGTTCCGGTTTTCGTTCCTTGCGGAATTGAGAACAGTTTCAAGATGACAGCGCAGCAGCTTAGGGCTGCCATCACCCCGAAGACACGTGCCCTGCTTCTTTGCAGCCCTTCAAACCCTTCCGGCAGCGTATATTCTGCGGAAGAGCTTCAGGCCCTGGCCGATGTTCTGAAGGATTATCCGCAGATAATGGTTATCTCCGATGAGATATACGAGCATATCAATTACGTAGGCAGGCACAACAGCATAGCCCAGTGCGAAGGCATGAAAGAGCGCACCGTCATTGTGAACGGTGTAAGCAAGGCTTATGCAATGACAGGCTGGCGTATAGGCTGGATAGCGGCCGAGCCTTGGGTTGCCAAGGCCTGCAACAAGCTTCAGGGCCAGTATACCAGCTGCACCTGCACCATAGCAATGAAAGCTGCACAGGCTGCCTATGACGGCCCGCAGGATTGCATAGAGACCATGCGTGCCGCTTTCCAGCGCCGCAGAGACCTTGTAGTTTCACTTGCAAGGGAGATACCCGGTTTTGAAGTTAACGTTCCTGACGGCGCATTCTATCTGTTCCCTAAGATAGACAGCCTTTTCGGCAGGAAATATACCGATGCGGAAGGTTGTGAACATGTGATTGGCAACTCTGACGACCTGGCCATGTATCTGCTTCAGTATGCCCATGTGGCTGCTGTTGCGGGCGCTGCTTTCTTCAGCCCGGAGTGCATCCGTTTCTCTTATGCGACTTCGGAAGACAAGCTTGTTGAGGCTTTCCGCCGCGTGAAGGAGGCCGTGGAAAATTTGAAATAATACTCTGAAAACAATAATATCATTTATGAGAAGATTAATAACATTGACGATTGCCGCTCTGGGTCTTTCTGTTGCCGTTGCTTCGGCGCAGATGAGCGATGAGGCTGTTGTAAGCTATGTAAAAAGCTCTATGGCCAGCGGCAAGGGAGAAAAACAGATTGGCAGGGAACTGCTTTCACGCGGCGTAAGCGTGGAGCAGATGCAGAGAATCAAGGACAAGTATGAAAGCCAGCAGGGTGGCGAGACCATCTCTGCCGATGTTTCATCCACCTCATCGGCTGCAGTACGCTCTAACGCGCGTAACGACAACGCGATGGATGCAGCAAACAACCTGGAACTTGTGGCTGCATCCGCACCGGATCCTGTTGAGGCAGGAAAAGATTCCGGCAGCCGTGCAATTTTCGGCCACAATCTTTTCAAGGGCCAGCATCTCAGCTTCGAGCCGAACCTGAACATCCCCACTCCGGAGAACTATATACTTGGCCCTGGTGATGAGGTTGTTGTTGATATCTGGGGCCAGAACGAGGCCAGCTTCCGTCAGACCATCTCTCCTGAGGGAAGAATCATGGTTAGCCAGGTGGGCCCTATTTACCTTAACGGCCTGTCCATTAAGAGAGCCAACGAGCTGATACGCAAGAAATTCGCTCAGAAATACAGCAGTATAGACGGTGACGAGCCTGCGTCGGAGATAACCCTCACCCTTGGAAACATACGCACCATCCAGGTGAATATCCTTGGTGAGGTAAGCCTTCCGGGCACATACCGCATAAGCTCTTTCAGCACCATATTCCATGCCCTGTATGTTTCTGGCGGCGTAACCAACAGGGGTACGGTGCGTGCCATAGAACTCATTCGTGACGGCAAGCTTTACACAGTTGTGGATATCTATCCTTTCATGCTTACAGGCCACAACGACTATGACTTCCAGCTTAAGGACGGTGACGTTATCCGCGTACCGCTTTACGGAAATTACGCCAACATCAGCGGCAACGTGAAGCGCCCTATGTACTACGAACTTAAAGACGGCGAGACTGTCAAGGACCTCATCGAGTATGCCGGCGGTTTTGATGCAGATGCATACACAGAGGAGGTTAACGTAATCCGTCAGGGAGAGCTGGAGCGTCAGGTACTGTCTGTTGCCAAGGCCGACTATGCTTCAACTGCCCTTTGCATAGGTGATGCCGTTTCTGTGGGCTCCACCCTGGACCGCTTCTCCAACAGGATTGAGATTCGCGGTTCTGTGTTCCGTCCGGGCATATATGAGCTGTGTGACAACATATCCACTGTAAAACAGCTTATCCAGCATGCCGACGGCCTTATGGAAGATGCCTTCCTGGAGCGTGCACGCCTTTTGCGCCAGCAGGAGGATTTCACTCCAGAGGTTATGGCTGTTAACGTGGGCGGCATTATGAGCGGACTTATTGCGGATATACCTTTGCGCAAAAATGATATTCTCATTATCCCCGGCATTCATGAACTTTATGATCTCGGCACCATATCCATCGAGGGTTATGTTGCACGTCCGGGCACATTCACTTATGCCCAGAACATGACCATTGAGGATCTTATCCTTCAGGCCGGCGGTCTTCTCAGGGGCGCTTCATCCGTAAGGGTGGAGATTGCGCGCCGTCTTATGGACCCGGCAAGCGAGATGCCTACAGACCAGCTTGCAGAGGTGTTCACCTTCCCGCTGGATCTAGACCTCAAGATGGACAACAGCATACAGTTCAAACTTGAGCCGTATGATATCGTACGTATCAGAAAGAGTCCTGGCTACAGGGTTCAGAGCAACGTCAGCATAAGCGGAGAGGTTGCCTTTCCGGGCGGATACACCCTTCTTACCAATCATGAGCGTCTTTCACACCTGGTTGAAAGAAGCGGAGGACTTACCCCTCACGCCTATACAAGGGGTGCAATTCTTACGCGTGTGATAAATGAAGAGGAGATGAACCTCCGAAATGCTGCAACCCGTATCGCCAGACAGAAGGGTCCTAAGGACTCCGTGTCTGTGGAAAAACTGGATCTGGCAAGAACATACACCGTTGCCCTGGAATTGGACAAGGCACTTGAGAACCCGGGCTCGGACTATGATATAGAACTCCGCAGCGGTGACCACCTTTTTGTTCCGGAATACCTTTCAACCGTTAAGATTGTGGGCGATGTGATGTACCCGAACACGGTTACATACAAGTCCGGCGAGCGTTTTTCTTATTACATCAATAAAGCCGGCGGATATGGAAGCGGTGCAAAGAGAAGCAAAGCCTACATTGTATACATGAACGGCAATGTGTCGAAGAAAAAATCTGCGAAATACATAGAGCCGGGCTGTGAGATTATCATCCCGTCAAAGAAGGAAAAGACACGCAGTGCTGCTTCCGTTGCAGAGACGCTGGCGATAACCAACTCTGTTGTTTCTATGGGTACTTTGGTTGCTTCACTTTTGAGAATACTACTGTAAAAACATATGAACGAGAATTATACAAACCAGAATATCCCGCAAGTGGATGAAGGCCAGATAGATATCATGGAGTATGTGAAAAAACTCCTGAAGAACTGGAAGTTCTGCCTCAAGTGGGGCTGTTATTCCGCATTGGTTGCCCTGATCCTTGTGATAGACCTTCCGAAGAAGTTCGATTCCACGGCAACCCTTGCTCCGGAGATTGTACAGAAAACCGGCCTTTCCAGCAGCATGAGTTCTCTTGCCTCTTTGGCGGGTGTGAATCTCAGCAATCTGGGACCTACAATGGATGCGATGTATCCGGATCTGTATCCGAAGATAATAAACTCCGATCCTTTCCTTGTGGAGCTGTTTTCCATGCCGGTGGCTGTTCCCCAGTTCAGGGATGAGCCCGTGCAGACGGATCTGTATACCTATTATTATGAGTATCGGGACGGACCGTGGTGGGGCGTTATTGCCAACTTTGTGCTTAACGCTCCTCTCAAAGCATTATTCTGGGTGAAAGATCAGATCAAGGCTCTTATAACTGGAGAAGAAGAGATAGAAGAAGGAGGGTATCATAATATCAATCCTTTGAAATTGACCAAAGAGCAGGAGAAAATCCTGGAGGCTATACGTGAAAGCATCTCGGTGTCCGTAGATAAGAAAACGGGAGTGATAACAATCTCCGCAAGGACCCAGAACGCTGTCATTTCAAAACAGATGTGCGACAAGATAGTTGAGAATCTTCTCACCTACGTGGTGCGCTACCGTACGGAAAAAGCCCGCAAGGATGTTGCCTATTATGAGGGTCTTGCACAGGAAGCCCGCGACAACTATTATGCAATCCAGAAGAAATATGCCGAGTATGTGGATGCCAACCATGGCCTTACCCGTCAGAGCATACGCATAGAGCAGGAGCGCCTGCAGAACGAGACCAATCTTGCCTTCACCCTTTACAACCAGGTTTGCCAGCAGCTTCAGATGGCGGAGGCCAAGGTGCAGCAGGAGACTCCGGTGTTCACTGTAGTAAGTCCTGCGGTGGTTGCCAATATAGGAAATCCGTCAAGGTTCAAATCCTTGATAATTCTCACTTTCCTTTTCTGCTGTGTTGGTGCCGCATGGGTACTGTTCGGGGACAAAGCAATGGAGATTCTGGCGGATTTGAAAAAATAATTTGATTTTTTCCTTGCTATTTCATATTAAGTGATGTACCTTTGCCGTTTGAATAGGAGATTGTTGTCGTTTGTGACCGTCTTTTTTCTGCCTGTTTCCATGCTCTGGGCCCAGGTTGATATTGATGGCGCAAGGGAGGCTTTGCGGGAAGCGGGTTATGCCAACATCCGTGTTGTGCAGAACGATTCGCTTGTTGTGGTGGCCATCCAGAACGATGCATACAAGCTTCAGGCTTCAGGTATTGCCGCTGCCATCCGTTTGTTGGGTGAGAAGGGCATCCTGGAGGCATCAGACGTCAGGATGATTGTCACTGACTATGATGTACCAAGAGTTTCTTTGAAATACGACTCTGTTCTGGGAGAATGGGATGTCTCCCACAGATTGGACAGAAAGGCATGGGAAATGGTGCGCAGGGAGAAGAAGACCAGCAGCAGTTTCGGCAAGGTGGATATTACCGTGTATCCTCAGGTTTCGCTTATGAATCTGATTATCACTCAGGTATATCAATCCTTGTGGCAGTTGAATCCTGCAGTGGAGGTTTCTTTGTGGCCAGGTTCCAAACTGTCATATCAGGTGAAGATTCCCCTCTTCAATGACGGATATGGCGAAAGGGAAGGCAAGATACATCCCGGCATGGTTACGCTCTCGCAGCGTTTCAGGATTCCGGGTGACGTGTACGGCAAGGCAACCGTGGGCGTTTTCTCCAACAACCGTTGGGGTGCTGCGCTTGAACTGCAATACCGCATGCCGTTCAATCCCAGATTCTGGGTGGAAGGGTATTTTTCCATGTTGGGACTTTGCTATTTTGACGGCTTCCAATTCCACATGGATCCCAAGCTCAGCCCTTTCTTCGGCATAGGAGCCGGTTATTACTGGCCTCTGGCCGAGACGTCCTTCACTGCAAGGATAAGGGAGAACCTGCTGGAAGACTATTCTATCCGGTTTGATATGATAAGGCATTTCCGATACGTGAGCATCGGCTTCTATCTGGAAAAGGGACTTAACTCCTATGCGAAGACTAACGGAGGTTTCAAGTTCTCCGTGGCTCTTCCGCCGCACAGGTACAAGCGTTACAAGTATGTGCCGCGTGTGACCACATCGGGCCAGATGGGCATGAGCTATAATGCCAACAACGAACAGAGATGGTACAGGGAAGTGAAGTTTGAGGCTTCGGACAACATAATGAACGACAATGCGTTCAACCCATATTATATAAAGAAGGAAATAAAAAAGTTAAACAAATAAAACAATTAAAGGATGAAAAAGTTTTTTAGAAACCTGGCGACTGCATCTGCAGCTGTTTTGGGTGTTTTCGTATCTTCTTGTCATCTTGAAGGTATCCAGACCACCTTTAAGACCGATCCAGCCAAGGCGGAGATTACCGTTAATGTGCTTGACGGCCTCACTGGACAAGATGTGTCTTCTACCGCTGTCCTTGAGTATTCAAGCACAGCCAATTCAGTAATCAAGCGTGAAGGAAACAAACTTATCCTAGAGGGTAACAAGGCCCTTCAGGAGCAGGTTGTAAGCATTCATGCAGAGTTCAGCGGACGTACCGGTGATGCTCAAGTTATTATTAACGAGGTTCTTCCAGGCGGAAGGGCATATTATTCTGCAACCATCGTTTGTGGCAAGCCTACCATCGAGGTGGCACGCTTGAATCTTGCCCTTACTGCATTGTTCAATGACTATGTTGCAATCGACGTGAAGAATGTCACCAAGGATACCAAGTTCACTGTAACTGATGAGTCAGGCAAGGCTTATACTGTTGAGACTCCTTCATATTCAGAGGATGAGAAACTTGTTCAGATTGTATCCCAGACGATAATCCCTGCACATACATTCACAGTTAAGGCAGAGTATGACGGCAAAGTGCTTACCAAGACAGTAGAAACAGAAGAGGTTATGCTGAACGGTGATGCAACTCATTATTCAGTGTTCACTTTCGGTGAGAAACCGGAGCCGGGCCAGCCTGTCAGATTCGTCGCCCTTCTTCACGCGTTCGACGAGACTCTCCCTACAGAGAACAAAGAGATCGACCCTAAGGCTCCTTATCTGAGTTATTCACTTACCAGAACCTATCCTACCACGAACACTGTTGACGTCGTGTTCAATGAGAGACTTGGATACTGGACTCTGGTTGCAACCGGTGACGCAAAGACTCTCAAAGTAGAGCCAGAGGATGTCACAGTTTATGCATATCTCCATGAGGGCAGCGCACAGCAGAGAATGGTGAAACTTGATTGCCATATTCCAGAGTGCACAGAAGACAACACTGCGTCAGCATTCAGGTTCATGTTCGAGTCAGAGCCGGATGTTGATTACGCAGACCTCACAATGATTCTCCACGCTTATCTTGATGACCTTGCAAAAGGCGAGAGAATTGATGTGACCACAGAGACCGCTTTCACAGTGATAGACGAGAACGGTACACCATATGTGGTATACTCTCCTGAATATGCTCCGGGACAGCAACAGATCAGCATTGCTACTGCTGAGGCTATCCCTGCCCATAAATTCACTATCGTTGCCAAGTATGCCGAGTTTGAAAAGAAGACCTGGACCATTGAAACCTCGTCAGTGGATGTTCGCGAAGCTGCCGCTTACTATACCAGCACAGTCTTTGTTCGTGAGCCGGAGCCTGTAGATCCGGTACAGTTTGCCGTAGTTCTGAAATCTTTTGATGACGCAGCTGAGGCAGAGTATCCGGAGAATGAGATTGACCCTGAATCCAAAGATGTAGAGTACTCTTTCTCAAGGAGCAATCCTAGCAATAACGATGTCCAGGTTGTATTCAGCCAGACATTCGGCCACTGGGTACTTCTTGTGACAGGCAATTCAGAGACTAAACATGTTGAGGCTGAGACAATTACTGTAAAAGCTACACATTTCCCTGGAACTGCACAGGAGGAGGTTTTAACTTGGAGATGCACTGTTCCGAAACTTTCACAGAGCATTCCTCATACAACACACGAGTTCCTCTTCAATTCTGCTTTCGAGTATGATTTCACTCCATACGAGCCAGAGACAAAGGTAGTGGTGGGTAACTTCTTCTCTACTCACGGTCATGCAACCTTCCCATATCCATACAGCCATGCACAGATCGGTCACGGTCACGGTGAGGGTGATGGT
>JAKSKO010000011.1 GCA_024401715.1 Bacteroidales bacterium | reverse complement strand
ACCGCCACGAAACTGGCATTGCCGCTGCAGACGATTTTCGGCTTCACTTTTCAACCAGCCAACGAAATCCCCAGCCTCATTTTTGGGGCGAGGCTGGAGACACCGCCTATGAACACAGCGCGTGAAAACGGCATACGAATCCCCAGCCATTCCATAAAAGTGAGGCTGGGGATTCTATGACGATGGCGGCATGCCCTGGGGCATCGGGAGTCAGGAAATTTCGGCCGAAAATATCTGTTCTGTCCACGCAGAAGGCGGTTTTTGTGGACAGAATATCATTTGTGACCGTCTTGTGGCAAAACCAATGCCACTAAGGCGGGCAAATCCCACACCGGAATGGTTGGGGACAATAGTTTAATTGCAGCGGGATATTTTTGCGCCGAAGGCGTTGATGTGTGTTCTTATTTTTAGTATATTTGCGGGTCCAGTTTACTATTTGATAGGAATCTGGGCATAGACATATTCAAGACGTTACTTGACGTTTTCTTCTGAACATAAACTTGGCGGTTTAGATTTCAACAGGAAGAAACGGCAACGAGTACGTCCATTCAGAGATGACGATTCAGTTCTGCGCATTGGGCGTGGAGTTTCTGTATATCATCCTTGACGTGGGCTGGCTGCGTTGCTTATTCTTGTTGATAGGCTTCGCCAAGGCCTTTGTTCGGGATAAGCAGCAGTAGGACTCCCACGTCTTTTGTTTTATATGCCTCCAGGGGAGACCAGGGCAATCCTAAAAAACTTATGAAAAGATTGTTATCTTTTGTTTTTGTGCTTGTTTCTGTCTGTTTTGTTTCCTTTGGACAGAATATTGTTGAGCATGTTGTGACCCGCGGTGAAACTCTTCAGAGCATAGCCCGATTGTATGGTATCCAGGAGGATGACATAACTTCCCTGAATCCGTCTGCTGCCAAATTCCTATATGTTGGCCAGAAACTTCAAATTAAAACGGTTCCGGCAACACCAGTTGTAAATACCCCAACAGAAACCCCGTCAAATATTGTAACAACTACGGTTAGGGTACCTGAATATCAGGAAAAAAGTGAACCTGTTAATCAGTATATTCCATTTTTCCGTCCAAAACTGAAAGGCCGATATGAACTTGCTATGATGGATATCCCTGTTGGCAAGTTGGTTAAATCTTATGACGGCTTCAATTTCGGACAACACTATTGCTTGGGACTCTCCCTCTACCTTACAGATAAATTTTATGCAGCTACGGGAGTGGATTATCAGTGGTATTTATTAAATGCTAAATCGACGAAATATACAAAGTCTATAGAAGTGTTTCAAAACTTTGTCGGAGCACCTATAGTTATCGGTTATGGTGGAGCGCAGTCTGGCAGTATGTTTGGTCTGAGTGCAGGCTTCTGGCTGGGAGGAGATGTTGGAGGATTTATGAAACAGGGGTCTGAAAAAAACAGAATAAAAGGTGGCGGTTTTGTGTGGGCACCTATGGTTGATTTGTCTATAAGCTTTGTGAAGATTCAGTACCGAGCATATTTCTATAAAGGTACTAAAGAACCAATACATAGCATTGGCGTAGCTTTCAGTTATTAGTAAGGAGGTTACATTGTGAAAAAACACATCATATTTTTTATCCTCCTGATAAGCACGTTGTGCTCTTGTCGGTCATATGAATCCCGTAAGAATCTTAAGATTCAGAGAGACAGTCTTATGGTTCAGGTGGGGAATCAGGCTGATACCCTGGAGCTTTTCAGAACATCCTTCGAATCCATCTTGTTGGCTCTTGACAGCATTTATGTTCAGGAAGACATTCTTTTCCTTCCCGATGCCGAGCACCCTAAAGGAAAATATAGCAAAAAGGAAATCAATCATAAACTGGATTCGTTCCAACAACTCATTGAAAGACAGAAGAAGAGAATTGATAGTCTTGAGGTAACATTACGCCGGGATGAATCAGAACTCAGTTCTTTAGGTAGGCTCATCGGATATCTGCGAAACAACATAGAGTTAAAAGAGACTGAAATATCAAAAATGAAGAAAGAGCTTCAGTCCAGCAAGGCGAATGTTGCCAAGCTAAGCGGTCAGGTTAAAACGATGACTCAGACTATCGATCAGCTGGAGGAAGATAATAAGGCGCAGTTGGAAATACTTCAAGCCCAGGACGCAGCCTTAAACGAAGGCTATGTGTATATGGCATCGCAAAAGGAATTTCTAAAAAGTGGAATATCCAATTTTTTCAAAAAGGATATGTCCAAGATAGATCTCTCCCAGGCGACCAAAGTTGATATACGTTATTTTCTTGAAGTAACAATTCCGTCAAAGAACGCCAAGAGCCTCAGTAGCATGCCTAAGGGCTCCTATACTTTGGAGAAGGCAGGCGGTGAGACAATTTTGAAAATAAGCAACCCGGCCAGTTTCTGGAGCGTATCAAATGTTCTAGTGGTTCAATATTGATTTAAAACAATGAAAAACAAGTTTCTAATTTTAACAGCGGTCCTTTCGCTGTTTTGCGCCTGCCAGAAATCTGCGGCAGAAAAAGATGATCCAAAACAAGAGCAGAATACCCCTTCGGAACTCATCCTTGGCAAATGGGCATTGGAAAAGTTGGACGAAACTGCTTACGCTCTTTCGACATATTTTGGCTCTCCAGACAAAAAAAACATTCTTGATTATGGCGTTGAAGACATTCCAAAAGATGTTTCTATTAAAATTGAGTTTCTCAAGGAGGGACAAATAAAAGAATCAATTGCAGAGGATGGGCGTATTGATGAATTTACCGGCTATTATCGCTGGGTTAAAGACTCTGATTTCATTACGACTGGCAGTCTGAATTTTTTGGATGCCGGAGGCAATGTAATTACTGTTGAAAAAATAACAGAGAAAGAATTGGTTTTGCTCATTCTTCGTCAATATGTAGAGATCGATAAAATCTGGGAGGAACGCATGTATCTTTCAAAGGTGAAGTAACACTAGTAACTGAAAATTATGAGACATAGTTTTATTCAACTCGGTTGTATTAGCACCATACTAAAGTATCTTCCTTTATTCCTTATCATCGCATCATGCGGCAATGATCTGCAACCGGACAACGGCGGGAGCATTGACATGAATGGATATTATATAGATGAGTCTTTTTGCAATTCACTACAGTCACGAATGCCCAAACTGGTTGCTATGATTCAAGATGCTGATGATGCAGTCGTGAATCAAGAGTTACTCTACAAAAGTGATTGGGCAAAATATGATAAGTATGCTACGAAAGACCGGTTCTCATCTCATGGCCTGTTTTGGATAGAGACATCCTCATACTTCGGCCGTTTCGGAAGTTATCGCTCTTTGTGGGAGAATATGCATGGTTTTTTATTTTATGAGCTGGGGCCAGATACAATCTATACTTATTATGCAGAACTTGTCATAGAGGAGGATTTTGTTAATGACATCTACTATGACAGCAGTTATAAGCGTCTGGCCACAATATACAAAGGAGACACTTTCCGAACTGTATCTTACTTTGTCAAATTAAACAGCACCACTACTTATGTACGTGCAGATGATAAAATCATTTGCATGGATGGAAGCATCTATACTATTAAAGGCGATAGACTTATTCCCGATGGCGCTTATAATCCTATGATTCTCACGGATATTCATTCTCTCTTCAATAAGTATCAAGCTAGTGACAATATTCCATTGAGAGGAATATCATTGTCTAAAAACAATGTGCTGATGACAGAAGGTGAAACTTGCGTGATTGATGTTACTTACACTCCCTCAAATGCCAGTAACAAGGCTATCAGTTGGACAAGTTCCAATGATAATGTGGCAAAAGTAAATAACAATAGAATAACTGCGGTAAAAGAGGGTACTGCCACAATTAGCGCGGTATCGCAAGATGGACATCATACTGCTACGTGTATCGTGAATGTACAGGCCCAGGCCCCATATGTCGACCTCGGCCTTTCTGTGAAATGGGCAAGAATGAACGTGAAAGCAACAAAGCCGGAAGGCTATGGTAAGGCTTTTGCATGGGGCGAGACTTCGTCAAAAAGCACTTATAAATGGAGCACTTACAAGTGGTGTAATGGTTCAGCATACTCGTTGACAAAATATTGTTACAATTCAAAATTTGGAAAGGTTGACAATAAAACAACGCTTGAGTCTGCTGATGATGCCGCTCATGTGATTTTGGGGGGCGGCTGGAGAATACCAACCGTAGATGAATGGGAAGAGCTTTTTAATTCCAGAAATTGTACATGGGTGTGGTCGGAACTTAATGGAGTTAAAGGAATGAAAATTACCAGCAAGATTTCTGGATATAGTGGAAATTGGATTTTCCTTCCAGCGGCTGGGTATGTAAATGAAAACGGGGTTTCTGGTTCTGGGAATGCTGGGTGCTATTGGTCGTCTTCTATATATTTCAGCAGTGATTCATACTATCTTCCAATGCCAGAAGAAGCAAATGCATTGTTTTTCTATACTGACTTTTCAAAGAAAATAGATGGATATCCACGTTACTATGGTTGTCTTATCAGACCGGTTATCAGATGATTCAAGGATATGTAAAGTACAAAAATACGATGAAAAATAATTTACTCATTTTAACAGCGGCGCTTTCGCTGTTTTGCGCCTGTCAGAAACCTTCTACAGGAGGTGACACCCCAATTGATGTTTCGAGATATCGTGAAGCCATTATTGGATATTGGGGACTTGCAGAACAAACTACTTATGAAGATGGGAAAATGACAGATGGCCAGATATGGCGTCGGCCATATGAGGCGGTGTATGCCTTCACTGAAACAGATGCTACGTTTTACCTGCTGAGCCATGATTATGATGAAAAACTTCAACGACATACTCGTTATGAGAGTTTTGGTGATAGACCATATTATATCAAAGGAACATCCTTCCTATTGGATGGAGAGATTGTAGAAATAGTCGAATTTTTCCAGGATGAAGTAATCTTAAAAGAGGAGGATGAAGGTGTAGGTGAAATTATAATTCATCTCAAACGTTGCGAACCTGTGAATACAACAGACAGATATTAACTTATGTATCGTCTTGAAGGAGGCAGAGGAGTATGGCTATGTCTGTGAGGACCGATGTTTTGTGAATGTGTTGACGGAGCATCTGGGCGGGGCGTTGCATAAGCAAACATTGCGAGCCCATGGCGTCGCGAGCGAAGGCCAGATGGTGATTTTTCGCGTCGCGAGCATGTCGATAGCGAGCACAGCGAGCGGTGAATCGACCGAGCAGCGAAGAAATCGCCATATGGGCAAAGCGAGTAGCCGGTTCCGCCGGCGGAACGAAGTGGAGTTCCGGCGGAAGGGCGACGCTGTTTGTGTTGCAATGCCCCCGCCCGGTGCTGGATGTATTAAAGCCGAAATTCGTTTGGCGCGCTTGGCCCTGATTTTTGGCTTGCGATGCTGCGGCATCTTGGGGACTGGGGTGTGAGCACCACAGCCTGGCGGAACGGGGCCAGGCTGTTACATCGGCCGGTGCGGGCAGCTCCAGCCAAAGGCTGTCCTCCCGGCCGATGTTGCCGCCAGTGGTGATGTGGGAATTGACCAGTCCGGTGAAGAGTGTTTACCCGGGAAACCACTCACTGAATGCGAGATAATGGGAAACAGAATCCCCAGCCTCACTTTTGAGGCTAGGCTGGAGACACCGCCTATGAACACAACGCGTGAAACCAGCATGCGAATCCCCAGCCATTCCATAAAAGTGAGGCTGGGGATTCTATGATGATGGCGGCATGCCATGGGGCACCGCGATCCCGGTAATTTCGGCCGAAAAGGCTGTTCTGTCCACGCAGAAGGCCGTTTTTGTGGATAGAAGCTTGAAATTGCGCCTCGTTTCCACAAAAAGGGCCTGTTTTGTGGATACAAGTTCGTTGAAACGCGTTCTGTCCACATGGAGGGCCGTTTTTGTGGACAGAATATCATTTGTGACCGTCTTGTGGCAAAACCAATGCCACTAAGGCGGGCAAATCCCACACCGGAATGGTTGGGGACAAGAGCCTAGTTGCAGCGGGTTATTTTTGCGCCGAGGGCGTTGAGGCGGCCGTCGATGTCTTCATAGCCGCGGTCTATCTGCTGGATATTCTCTATGGTGGAGGTTCCGTTGGCGCTCATGGCGGCAAGCAGCATGGCAATGCCGGCCCTGATGTCCGGGGAATGCATCTTGCCGGCGCGAAACTGGAACTTGTGGTCGTGGCCTATGACCACGGCGCGGTGAGGGTCGCAAAGGATGATCTGCGCACCCATGTCAATAAGATGATCCACAAAGAACAGCCTGCTTTCGAACATTTTCTGATGGATGAGGACGCTGCCCCTGCACTGGGTTGCCACCACCAGCATCACGGAGAGGAGGTCCGGGGTGAGGCCCGGCCACGGTGCATCGGCAAGTGTCATTATGGAGCCGTCCATGAAAGAGTCTATCACATAGCTTTCCTGTGCCGGAACAAAAATGTCGTCTCCGCGCTGCTCCAGCTTTATGCCAAGGCGGCGGAAACATTCCGGGATTATTCCCAGCTCCCTGTAGGCCACATCCTTGATTGTTATCTCGCTCTGGGTTATTGCGGCCATGCCTATGAAGGAGCCCACCTCAATCATATCGGGCAGCATGCGGTGGCTTGTGCCGCCAAGGCTTTTCACGCCCTCAATTGTAAGCAGGTTGGAACCAATGCCCTGGATTTTCGCGCCCATGCGTACCAGCATCTTGCAAAGCTGCTGCAGATAAGGCTCGCAGGCGGCGTTATATATGGTGGTTATGCCCTCGGCCAGGACGGAAGCCATTACAATGTTGGCCGTGCCCGTTACGGAAGCCTCGTCCAGCAGCATGTAGGTGCCTTTCAGGCCACCCTGCGGCGCGGTGAGGCGGAAGGCCTTCCTGTCGTTATCCAGGGTATATGAGGCACCCAGCTTCATGAAACCCATGATGTGGGTGTCCACGCGGCGCCTGCCAATCTTGTCTCCGCCCGGCTTTGCAAGGAAAACCTCTCCGAAGCGGGTTAGGAGCGGACCCACAACCATCATGGAACCCCTTAGGGAAGCGCACTTCTTGATGAACTCCGGGGTGTGAATGTAATCCAGGTTTATCTCATCTGCCTTGAAGGAGTACCTGCCTTTCTCCAGACGTTTCACCTTCACGCCCATCCCCTCCAGGAGGGAGATGAGGTTCATGACGTCCAGAATCTCCGGAATATTCTCTATCACAATCTCTTCCGAGGACAGAAGCACCGCGCTGAGAACCTGCAGGGCCTCGTTCTTGGCTCCCTGCGGGGTTATGCTTCCGGACAGCTTGTGTCCTCCTTCAATGACAAATGCACCCATATCTTTCAGGATAAATTATACAAGGTCGTGGATGAGAGTCTCCCTGTCGCCGCAAAGGTAGTCGATTACAGGAATCTCAATCATGGTGTAGCAACCAGGCTGCTGACGCATTGCCGCACGTGCGCTGCACACAAGGATCTGGGCTGTTAGCGCAGGGTTGTTAATCTTCATGTTGAACTCGAACAGCTGGTTGTGTGTCTGGCCCGATACACCCTTGCGCACAAGGTTCACACCATGGCCGACGTCGTTGAGGTCGTCCACGCAAGGCACCTGCATGACGTGAGTCTCGTCGTTTACGAAATAAGGGTCGGCCTTGATTGCAGCCTCCACTGCGGCGAAATCGGCACCCTGCTCCAGCTGCACGTAAACCATGCGGCGGTGAATGCCTGTGCCAACAGGGATGGTCATGCTAAGCGCGTCAACAACGCCCGGAATGGCGCGTACGGCAACGCTGTGGCCCATTGAACGGCCAGGGCCGAAGTTTGTGTATGTCACACCTTTAGGTGCGATGCCCTGCATAAGGGCGCGTACAATGGAATCACTGCCCGGATCCCAGCCTGCGGAAATCACGCTTACCGCGCCGCCTTCCTTGGCAACCTTGCCCAGATTTGCACGCAGCTGGCAGATCTGGCTGTGGATATCGAAACTGTCCACGGTGTTGATGCCTTTGGCAAGATATTTCACAGCGGTCTCCTCCACCTTGCGTGAAGGTGTGCAGAGAATGGCAACGTCAACTTTTCCAAGCTCGGCGATGTCTGTAACAACCTTGTATGGGAAAGGAACAGGCTCTGCCTTGCGGCGCACGATGCCCACGATTTCCATATCTTCTGCTGCCTGTGCAGCCTCAATTGCATAGCGGCCGATGTTTCCGTAACCCACTATTGCCACTTTGATTTTTTCCATTGTCGTATGATATTGTTAAGGTTAAACTTTTTGTGAACGTGCACGGCGCCCCGAACACAGGGCAAAGATAGTAATTTTGGGGGTAAAAGTGGCTTAATCACAAATAAAATGATTAAATTTGCAACCCCAAATTTGTGTGGATAAAAATTAAAAATTTTTGATATGGCAAAAACAATCAATTTCAAAAGCGCCGTGCTGCTTCCCCTGATGTTGCTGCTGAGCGTCTTTTTGTTCTTCATGCCGACAGACTGGTTCGGCATTGAGGGCCTCACACTTGTGCAGCAGCGCACAATCGCCCTCTTCGTATTCGCTGCCTGCATGTGGATCATTGAGGCTGTGCCTGCATGGGCAACTTCAATCATCACAATGGTTCTTTTGATCTTCACGGTTTCCAATGGTGCTTTCAGTTTCTTCACAACAGGAGAAAACGTAGGCACCCTTGTTAGCTATAAGGACTTCATGGCGCAGTTCGCAAGCCCAACAATCATGCTTTTCATGGGTGGTTTCGTGCTTGCAATCGCTGCCACAAAAGTTGGTCTTGACGTGGTTCTTGCAAAGGTTCTGCTTGCACCTTTCGGCACAAACCCGAAGAGAGTGCTCCTGGGTATCCTGCTGGTTGTGGCTGTGTTCTCCATGTTCATGAGCAACACCGCAACAGCTGCCATGATGCTTGCATTCCTTGCCCCTGTGCTTAAGAACCTTCCTGCCGACGGCAAAGGCCGCATCGGTCTTGCACTTGCAATTCCTATCGGCGCCAACATCGGCGGTATCGGCACACCTATCGGAACCCCTCCTAACGTAATTGCCCTGGGCTTCCTCAAAGAGAACCTGGGCATCGAGGTAAGCTTCCTTGACTGGTGCATGCGCATGGTTCCGTACGTGCTTGTAATGCTCCTCATCGCATGGGCCTGCCTGCTTTTCTTCTTCCCGTTCAAGGCCAAGGAGATCAAGCTGGAGATCAACGCAGACCGCAAGAAAGACTTCCACTTCTGGGTTGTTGCCGCAACTTTCGTGCTTACAATCGCACTCTGGCTTATCCCGGAGCGCATCACCAACCTCAACTCCAACGAGGTTGCCCTCATTCCTTTCGCAATCTTCGTTGCAACAGGCGTGTTCACCAAGAAGGACTTCGCTGAAATCAACTGGGATGTGCTGTGGATGGTGGCCGGCGGTCTTGCCCTTGGTACAGCCCTCATGAAAACAGGTCTTGCCAAAGTGCTTGTTGAGACTATCCCGTTCGGCTCTATGTCTCCGCTCATCGTAATCCTGGTTTCCGGTATCGTTGGTTACGCAATCGCAAACTTCCTTTCGCACACTTCGGCAGCCAACCTGCTTCTCCCTATCCTTGCAACAGTGGCATCCGCAATAGACCTAAGCGCATTCGGTGGCTCTGCCGCCCTGCTCATCGGTCTTGCAATCTCAACTTCAGTTGCAATGATTCTGCCTATCAGTACTCCTCCTAACGCCATCGCTTCCTCAACAGGCCTGGTGGAGACCAAGGATATGGCAAAGATGGGTATCATCATGGGTATCGTAGGTCTTATCCTGGGCTACTCCGTGCTGGTATTCGTAGGCTTCTAATCATAGAGATATGAAAAGATATTTCACTGTTATTATGGCAATGCTGGGACTGTCTGTCCTGGCATTTGCCGGTGATAAGGAGGGCTTCAAAGAGCACCTTCAGAATCACTACAAATTCTACGGATTCATCCGAAACTACTTCACCTATGACTCTCACGAGAGCAAAGGCGGTACTGCAGACCTCTTCTACTGGACTCCGGTAGACAGCAAGCTGGATGAAAACGGAAACGACCTGAATCAGATAAGCCAGTTCCGTTTCCTCTCTCTTACTTCACGCGTGGGTGTGGATGTTAGCGGTTACAAGATCCAGGGCCTGGAGTTTGGTGCAAAGGTGGAGGCCGATTTCTATGCTGGCCTCACAGGTTCCACCGGTACGGCGCAGCTTCGTCTGCGTCAGGCCTTCCTTACGATGACAAAGACAGGTCTGGGCAAGGATCAGGACATGAAATCTGTTCTTAAGGTGGGCCAGGCATGGCATCCTATGGCTGCCGATATGCCGGACATCTACTCTCTTGAGACTGGCGCGCCTTTCGGCCCGTTCAGCCGCACACCTCTGGTACAGGAGGACTTCACCTTCGGCAACGGCCTTTCACTTACAGCCGCAGCCATCTGGCAGATGCAGTACACTTCATCAGGCCCGGACGGAGCATCGGCAAACTACATGAAGTATGGCATTGCTCCGGAGCTTTATCTGGGCGTGAACTACCAGCATGAGGGTTTCCTTGCAAGAGTTGGCGTAGACTTCCTAAGCATCAAGCCGCGCAATTTCGATGGCGGCGTGAAGACCAGGGAGCGCATGAACGCAACAATGGGTTTTGCATACCTGCAGTATAAGAGGGATCTTCTTACGGTGAAGGCGAAAACCACTCTGGGCCAGGCTGGAGAGCATTTCGGCCTTATGAGCGGCTATGCAGAGTACAAGGATGAGGACGGCGCAAGCAAATACGCCCCGCTTAGAAATTCTGCAAGCTGGCTAAGCGTTTCATACGGTAAGAAACTTGTGGGAAGCCTCATGGTGGGCTACAGCCAGAACCTTGGCACTAGCAAAGACGTGGAATGGACTTCCATCTACTACAACAAGGCTCTTGTGGCAACCTTCACTGCAGCCGATGCCCTTGCGGGAAAGACCCTCATCAACAAGATGTTCCGCATAGAGCCGGAGGTGACATACAACATAGGCAAGTTCAGCGTGGGCCTGGAGTACATGCTCACAGGCGCGCAGTACGGAGACTTCATCCCAAGCAATCTTGGTGGCGAGAACTGCTATTTCCGTGCTCTTCCTGCAGAGAACCTGCACTGGGTGCTGAACCATCGTATCCAGGCTCTTGTCAAGTTCACTTTCTAGGACTGACATAATGTCATAAAAAGGGCAAATGGCACACCATTTGTCCTTTGTTTTTTATCATCCGCAGGGATGGATATGGAAAAATATTAAAATTACATAAAATGATCAGACCATTGGCAGACAGAGTGGTTATCCAGCCTAAGGAGGCGGAGACCAAGACAGCATCGGGACTTTATATCCCGGACACAGCAAAAGAGAAACCCCAGCAGGGCACAGTTGTGGCAGCAGGCCCGGGCAGGAAAGACGAGCCTATGGAGGTGAAAGTTGGCGACGTTGTGCTGTACGGCAAATTTGCCGGTACGGAGGTTAGCGTTGACGGCGTGGATTACCTTATTATGAAACAGAGCGATATTCTGGCAGTTCTTTAATCCGGAGGTTTAAATTATGGCAAAAGAAATCAAATTCAACAGCGATGCGCGCAGCCTTATGAAGGAGGGCGCAGACGCACTTGCAAATGCGGTTAAGGTTACACTTGGACCCAAGGGCCGCAATGTGGTAATAGCAAAGAAATTCGGTGCGCCTCATGTAACGAAGGATGGCGTAACCGTGGCAAAGGAAGTTGAACTGGAGAACGCGTTCGCAAACATGGGCGCGCAGATGGTGAAGGAGGTTGCCTCCAAGACCAACGACCAGGCTGGTGACGGCACCACAACTGCAACCGTCCTTGCCCAGGCCATCATCAATGAGGGCATCAAGAACGTTACAGCGGGCGCAAACCCTATGGACCTGAAACGCGGTATAGACAAGGCCGTTGAGGCTGTTGTTGCAAGCCTGAAGGCACAGAGCCGCGAGGTGGGAGAGGACTATGCCAAGATAGAGCAGGTAGGCTCCATCTCCGCAAACAACGACGCCTTCATAGGAAAGCTTATTGCCGATGCAATGGCAAAGGTGAAGAAGGACGGCGTAATAACCGTGGAGGAGGCCAAAGGCACCGAGACCGAAGTTAAAGTGGTTGAGGGCATGCAGTTCGACCGCGGCTACCTTAGCCCGTACTTCATGACCAACGGCGAGAAGATGGAGGCCGTCCTGGACGATCCTTTCATCCTTGTTACCGATAAGAAGATAAGCACTATGAAGGACCTTATGCCGGTTCTGGAGCCTATCGCACGCGAGGGCAAGAGCCTGCTTATCATTGCCGAGGATGTGGAAGGAGAGGCCCTTTCAACCCTCATAGTTAACAAGCTGCGCGGCACACTGAAGATTGCCGCCGTGAAGGCTCCGGGCTTCGGAGACCGCCGCAAAGAGATGCTGCAGGATATTGCAGTGCTCACAGGCGCAACCGTAGTAAGCGAGGAGCGCGGCTATACACTGGAGGCTGCAAATCTCCAGATGCTGGGCAAGGCGGAGAAGGTTGTTGTGGACAAGGAGAACACAACCATTGTTAACGGCGCCGGCAGCAAGGCGGAGATTGAAGAGCGTGTTGCCCTGATACGCCGCCAGCTGGAGGTTACAACTTCAGACTATGACAAGGAGAAGCTGAAAGAGCGTCTTGGCAAGCTTGCAGGCGGCGTTGCAGTGCTTTATGTGGGTGCTGCCACAGAGGTTGAGATGAAGGAGAAGAAAGACCGCGTGGAGGATGCCCTAAGCGCAACCCGCGCAGCAGTGGAGGAAGGCATAGTTCCCGGCGGCGGCGTTGCATACATCCGCGCCACACAGGCTCTTGCAGGCCTTCAGGGAGAGAATCAGGACCAGAGCACAGGTGTGAAGATTGTGGCACGTGCAATTGAAGAGCCTCTGCGCCAGATTGCAGCCAATGCGGGCCTGGAGGGCAGCGTAATCATCAACAAGGTGCGTGAGAGCGAGGGCGACTTCGGCTACAACGCCCGCACAGATGAATACGTTCACATGTTTGAGGCCGGCGTCATAGACCCTACCAAGGTTGCGCGCGTGGCACTTGAGAATGCGGCATCAGTTGCCGGCATGTTCCTCACAACCGAGTGCGCCATTGCAGACCTTCCTGAACCGGAGCCTGCAGCACCTATGGCTCCCGGCATGGGCGGCATGATGTAATATTCCAGATAAAATTATCTGCGTATAAACTGGAAGTAGTGGAAATCGCAGAGGCTGCGCTCCTTCACGCTGGATTCGAAGATAAAATACAGGCCTTGTTTGCCCTTTATCTTTCCAAGCGCGTTCACCTGCGCCCTCAGCTCTGATTTCCCTGCTTCCAGTTTTATCTTTGCAATCTCCTTTCCTCCCTGTTTGGCCGATGGACCTCCAACCATCACGCGTATCTCTCCGCCAACGCCAAGATCCTTCACTCCCAGGACAAGCTCCAGCCTTTTAGCCCCGAAGGTCTTGTTGAAATTGAAATACTTGTAGCCCACGACAGAGCCCGCGGTATTGTTCACAACCGGATTGTTCTTTTCCATGCGCGAAGCCTGCACATAAGAGCCGCTGTGGCGGAAATGCGGATACTCCTGCCTTACGCCCGAAGGGCCGCGCAGATAGCAGGCCCATCCCGCCGCGCTGCGCTGCAGGGGATCCAGGCCTTCGGTGCGGAAGCCTTCCGATGTGTATTCGGCCTCGCTTATGCAAACCTTGCCGCCCGGGCCTTCCTCCACTTCAATGTTCACCGGGGCCACCATGGCCTGGCGGGAAAACTCGTCTGTGCCGCACTGGCGGTGATAGAACACCCACCATCGGCCGTTGATCTCGCAGAGGCTGCCGTGGGTGTTGCCGTAAGGGTTTGCAGTGCAGATTACATTGCCTTCGTCGTCCACACCCCTTGCGCGTGCGTCAATCAGGGTGCCGCCATAGGTGAAAGGACCCAGCGGACTGTCTGAATATGCCCAGGCCAGGTTATAGTTGCACTGCGGCAGGCCGAACTCCCCGTCCTGCATCATGCGGCTGTACACGAACACGTATTTGTCCTTTATCTTCCTCATGGACGAAGCCTCAAAAAAGCGGAACACCCCCTCCTGGTGCTGGCCGGACACAAGATTGTGTATGGCCTGGCAGCCCGGCTTCACAGTTGCCATGGTGGAAGGGTCGAACTCTGCCGCCCAGCTTTCCCCGAAGCCCCAGTAGCCGTACACCCTGCCGTCGTCATCCACGAATACAGCCGGGTCGAAGCCCAGTACGCCGTCCACCAGCCTCGGGTTTTCCGCACTCCAGTTGCAAGGTCTGAAAGGCCCGTCCGGGCGCTCTGCCTTTGCCACCAGCGGCCCGCGCTCTCCCTGCACGTTAGGGAATAGATAGTACATTTTCCGTCCGTTCTCCATGCGCATGGCAACATCGGGCGCATACAGGACATCGGCGGTGCCGTCCGGGGAAAGAAGCTTCCCGTCCCTGTCCCTGTCGCAGACGAAAATAACCCCGTCATACCTCCAGCTGCAAAGGTCGTCCACAGGCGCCGACCACAGCACCTGCTCCCTTCCGCAATAAACGTCCTTCAGGGAATCGTGCGAGCCGTAGATATACACCCTGTATTCCCCCGGCCTGTCCGGATCCTCGAAAACATACGGCTCCCCGTCGGGGATATATTCCCAAAGCGGGAGATAGGGATTTTGCGCAAGAAGTGCCGATGCTCCGCAAAATGCAGCGGTCACCAGGGTGATGAGTCTGTTTTTCATAATATAAATAGGTGCAATATGTGCACGGTCTTGTTAAATATAGCAATTTTGTTCCTATCTTTGCCCCAGCGAAACAAAAATCATTCAAATATGAGCAAGCCTATTCTTGATCCAAAGAAAAATGTCCCTGAAGTCACCGTATATTCTGTGGCAATGGGTCTTGTGATGACAATCCTGTTCTCTGCGGCTGCGGCATACCTGGGCCTGAAGGTGGGCCAGGTGTTTGAGGCGGCCATCCCAATCGCCATCATCGCGATGGGCGTAAGCAGTGCCACAAAGCGCAAGAACGCCCTGGGAGAGAACGTCATCATCCAGAGCATCGGTGCCTGCAGCGGCGTTATTGTTGCCGGTGCCATCTTCACCCTTCCGGCCCTGTATATCCTGCAGGCGAAGTATCCGGAACTTACGGTAGATTTCACTAAAGTATTCCTCTCGTCCCTTCTGGGCGGCATCCTGGGCATACTTTTCCTCATCCCTTTCCGCAAATATTTCGTGAAGGAGAAAGACGGGGAGTATCCATTTCCGGAGGCAACCGCCACCACCAAGGTGCTTGTTAGCGGCGAGGGCGAAAGCAAGGGCGCCAAAACCCTGCTGATAAGCGGCGCAATAGGCGGCCTGTACGATTTCATTGTAAGCACCTTCGGCGCATGGGCCGAGACCGTAAGCACTTCCATGATGCACTGGGGCGCCGTTGTGGCCGATAAGGCGAAGATCGTCGTGAAGAACAACGTGGGCGCGGCAGTTCTGGGTCTTGG
The DNA here is from genome assembly GCA_024401715.1 of Bacteroidales bacterium. Taxonomy (GTDB): domain Bacteria; phylum Bacteroidota; class Bacteroidia; order Bacteroidales; family UBA932; genus Cryptobacteroides. The sequence continues at coordinate 27,983 of JAKSKO010000011.1, read as the reverse complement.
CTATATCATAGGCCTGAAGTACGCCTTCATCATCTGCTGCGGCTCCTTCCTTGTTTGGCTGGTGATCATCCCTATGATGAACCTCATATGGGGTGGTGATGTGCTGGATCTGATGAACACCGGCGTCACCAAAACCATAGGAGAGCTGTCTGCAGAGCAGATCTTCAAGGATTATGCGCGCCACATAGGCATAGGCGGCATAGCAATGGCCGGAATGATAAGCATTGTGAAGCAGTTCGGCATAATCAAAAGCGCCATGGGCCTTGCCGTAAGCGAGTTCAAGAAAGGCAGCGGCGATGCGCAGAAAGTGGACCGCACAGACCGTGACCTTTCAATGAAGGTGATAGTCATAGGCATAGTTGCAACCCTTGTTGCAGTGTTCCTCTTCTTCCGCTTCGGCGTTGTGGACAACCTCACCCACGCACTCATAGGCGTTGCGGTTGTGGGCATCATCTCCTTCCTGTTCACCACAGTTGCGGCCAATGCAATTGCAATCGTGGGCTCCAACCCTGTAAGCGGCATGACGCTTATGACCCTCATCCTTGCATCCCTGATTATGGTGGCAAGCGGCCTTAAAGGCGTAAGCGGCATGACGGCAGCCCTCATCATCGGCGGCGTTGTGTGCACAGCCCTCAGCATGGCCGGCGGCTTCATCACAGACCTCAAGATTGGCTACTGGATTGGCACCACACCTGCAAAGCAGGAAAGCTGGAAATTCCTTGGAACCCTGGTTGCCGCAGCCACCGTTGGCGGCGTGATGATAGTGCTGAACAAGACCTACGGCTTCACCGGTGAAAACGCCCTTGTGGCCCCTCAGGCCAATGCAATGGCGGCCGTAATAGACCCTCTCATGAACGGCGGCAGCGCCCCTTGGCTGCTGTACGGCATAGGCGCGCTCCTGGCCCTGGTTCTCACCTGGTTCAAGGTTCCCGCACTGGCATTCGCCCTGGGCATGTTCATCCCTCTGGAGCTGAACCTCCCTCTTCTCATTGGCGGCGCCATCAACTGGTATGTTACCACACGCAGCACCGATGCGCAGCTTAACACCCAGCGCGAGGAAAAGGGCACGCTTATCGCTTCGGGCTTCATCGCTGGCGGTGCGCTTATGGGCGTTGTATCGGCCATCCTGCGCTTTGCGGGCCTGGACCTCTGGATTGCCGAGGGCTGGTGGACAAATCCGCTTGCAGTTGTGATGTACATCGCATTGATTCTGTGGTTCGTCAGGACAGTGATTAAAAAATAATTCCCCGTTATGGAAAAGATTCTGGATAAATTCCTGCGCTATGTAAGCGTAGACACAATGAGCTGCGAAGAAAGCGAAACACAGCCTTCCAGCACCAAACAGCTAACCCTTCTTGCCATGCTGCGTGACGAGCTTCTTGCCATGGGCATCCAGGCCGAACTGGACGAATACGGCTACGTCATGGGCCGAATCCCCGGCAACGTGCAGGGTGTTCCCGCAGTGGGTTTCATAGCACACGTAGACACCTCTCCCGATGCCAGCGGCGCCGACATCAAACCGCAGATCATAGAGAACTATGACGGCGGAGACATACTTCTGAAAGGCAGCGGAGCATATCTGAAGCCCGCCGATTTCCCGGAGATACTGGGCTACAAGGGCCAGACCCTTATAACAACCGACGGCACAACTCTTCTGGGCGCCGATGACAAGGCCGGCGTTGCGGAAATCATGTGCGCGGCACAGTACATCATGGAACACCCGGAATTCAAGCACGGAGACGTTTGCATAGGCTTCACTCCGGACGAGGAGATAGGCCGAGGCGTGGTAAAGTTCAGCGTGGAGAAATTCGGAGCGAAATATGCCTACACCATGGATGGAGGCGCAATAGGAGAGCTGGAGTTCGAGAACTTCAACGCTGCAGCCGCCACCATTCGCATCCAGGGCCGCAACATACATCCGGGCTATGCAAAAGGCAAGATGCTTAACTCCATACGCATCGCGATGGAGCTGAACTCCCTGCTTCCTGTAGAGCAGAAACCGGAATACACCTGCGGCTACGAGGGATTCTTCCACCTCATCGGCATAGAAGGCACGGTGGAGGAGAGCAGCATAAGCTATATCATACGCGAGCACGACATCCTGAAGCACGAACAGCAGAAAAAGGTGATTGCGCAGTGCTGTGATTTCATCAACCAGAAATACGGCGAAGGCACGGCCACCCTGCAGCTGAAGCACCAGTACTTCAACATGCGCAAGGAGGTGGAGCCGCATATGCACATTGTGCAGAAGGCCATCAGGGCCATGGAGATGGAAGGCATAGAGCCTAAGGTGCAGCCTATACGCGGCGGCACGGACGGCGCCAACCTAAGCTACATGGGCCTCCCTTGCCCTAATATTTTTGCCGGCGGCCATAACTTCCACGGCAAGCTGGAGTATGTCCCTCTCCAGAGCATGGAAAAGGCCAGCCAGGTTATCCTCAATATAATCAACCTTTACACAATAGACTAAATCGTTTATGAAAACACTTCTTATCATGGCTCTCTCAGCCCTATTTTCATTTGCTCCGGATGATGTTGCAAAGCCTACACCGGAGGATTTCAGGATTGACGTGGACAAGGTTGAGGACGGCGTACGCACCATAGAGGCAACACCGTCTCCGCTTGTATGCTCAAAGAAAATCGTAGTTCTGGTGGACGCCCAGACAAACCTCATTCGCGAGGTGGACTACACTGGCGGCTGCCAAGGCAACCTCAAGGCCATCAAATCCCTCCTGCAGGGCCTTAGCGTGGACCAGGCAATAGAAAAGCTGGACGGCATTCTGTGCGGCAAACGCGGCACATCATGCACAGACCAGCTTGCACGTATACTGAAGAAGGCCTACAACAAGTAGTCCTTTAGAAAACCCATTTCAAACCCAGGCATGGACGGCAGCGAAAAGCCTCTATGCCTGCGAAATTGTAACTGAGCTCTATCTCTGTACCCAGGTTCAGATTCGGACAGCCGAACCACTGACCCACGGCGTACCAGAGTTGGGGCTCAGATAGGAAAAGGCACTTGTTCCTCTCTCCCCACACATCGGCGAAACCTTTGAAATTCAGGCCCTTGGCGCCGAAAAGATCCTTGCATTCCCAAACCAGGGTGAACTGCATAGGCACGGTGGATCTGAAGCCAAGGTACTGCTTGTACAGCAGCTGGACGGTTGCGGTGTAGCGGTAGTCATTGCTGTGCAGGAAATAGTTTGCGCCCAGAAGGAAGGCGTGGTGAATAGGGAAACTTCCTCCGTTATAGCCGCCAAGACCACCGTCATACTCCACCTGCACGCTGAAGTCTTTCATAGGGGTGTCTTGCCAGAAGTTCAGGCTGCGGGAAAGCTCTGTGTAGGCTCCGCTTATGCCCACGTTTTTCCCCTCTTCGTTGCGCCAGTTGAAATCCAGGTCCACAAAGAAGAAAGTGTTGCCCCATGCATCCGGATGGAACATTTCGTAGGTGAGGGTGACAAAGCGCCTGTCCGTGCCGAAATCGTAGAACAGCTGCAGATTGGTGTCTGTAAGCGGGGTGCTTTTCCAGGCTTTTCTGGCCGGTTTTTCTGCTGGAACCGGCTTTTCTGCCGTCAGATTGTCTTCCAGTTCGGAAGAAGTGGCGGCCGATGCTCCCAGAGCAGTGACCGCAGCGGCGAATGCCGCAGCAAAAATCCTTTTCATGGCGCAAAAGTAGTGAATAATTTGTAAATTCGCGCTATGATAAAGCTGATGACGGAAATAGCTCTTGCCCCCGGCGGTGTGCAGTTCAGCCTGTCGGACAATATCCTTGTCCTTGGCAGCTGCTTTGCCGATGAGATAGGGCGCAAGCTGCAGCAGAGCGGCTTCAATGTGTGCGTGAACCCCTTCGGAACGCTGTACAACCCGCTTTCTGTGCTTTCGGCGCTGAAAAGACTCTCGCAGGGAACGCCCTTTGGCGCAGAGGATTGCGTGAGTATGGGCGCCGGCGCCGGAAAAATATGCTCTTTCAGCCATCACACCTCCTTTGCAAGAGGCACGCAGGAGGAATTCCTGGAAAACGCCAATGCGCAGCTTGAAAGCGCCTGCCGTTTCTGGCGCAGCTGCAACAGGGTTATAATCACCCTTGGAACCGCCTTCGTGTGGGAGCATCAAAGCGCCGGGGTGGTGTCCAATTGCCTCAAGCGCGATGCAAAGGAGTTCCGCCACTACCGCCTTGGCCTTGAAGAGTGCCGCCGCGCAATAGGGGAGATTGCCGCCATTGCAGCCGCCCCTGCAGCATCGCACGCTGCCCCTGCCACATCTCCCGCCGCCCCTGCAGCATCTCCCGCTACCTCTGCCGCCGCACCGCTCGCTGCCCCTGCCGAAGCATCGGCGCAGGCCCCCGCATCGGCCGCAGCGCAGCGCCAGCTGCTTTTCACCGTAAGCCCCATACGCCACCTGGCCCAGGGCGCACACGAAAACACCCTTTCAAAGGCCACCCTTCACATGGCCCTGGAGGGTATGGAATACTTCCCGGCCTACGAACTGCTTAACGACCAGCTGCGGGACTACCGCTTCTATGCCGATGACCTCGTGCATCCGGCTGCATCGGCCGTTAATGTCATATGGGAGGCCTTTGTGCACTGCCATGTGCCCAAGAGTGAATGGCCCCTGCTGGAAGAAAACCATCGCAAATACCGCCGCAGCCTTCACTGCCCCAATCTGCAATAACCCACGCCACCGTAAACCCCGTCGCCTCTCTATTGTCAAATAGAGAGAAAATCCGTATATTTGACGTTTATAAAATTGTAAAACTATGAAAGTTGTAATCAGTGGTTATGGCAAGATGGGCCATATGATAGAGGAAGTTATCAAGGAAAAAGGCATTCCATATGCAGGGGCAACTGAGGATGTTGCAAATTTCCCGAAGGAGACAGCAGCGCAATGCGTCTGCATAGATTTCACAACCCCCGATGCCTTCAAGGCAAACTACAAGATCCTGGCAGAGAACTTCAAGGCCGTGGTTGTGGGCACAACAGGCTGGCAGGGCATTGCCGACGAGGTAATCTCCTACTTCCAGAAATGCAATACCCCTATGATCTACGCCTCCAACTTCAGCCTGGGCGTTAACGTTGCCTTCGCCATCATGGACCTTGCGGCCGACAAACTGGCCGAGGCAGGCTACAAACCTTCCATCGTTGAAACACACCATATCCACAAGCTGGACGCCCCATCGGGAACAGCGGCAACCATGGCTGCAATAGTTGCAGAGCGCATGGGCACCGTCTGCCCTATAGAGAGCCGCCGTATAGGCGAGGTTCCCGGCACGCACGAGCTCACCCTTCTGGGCGGATGTGACAAGATTACCATCACCCACGAGGCCTTCTCCCGCAAGGGCTTTGCAGAAGGCGCCGTAATGGCCTCACAGATGTTCGACAACGACATCACCGGCGTCCACGAATTTAAAGAACTTATATTCTGATTATGAAAAAAATATCTTTGAAAGGCTGTGGGACCGCCCTGGTTACACCCTTCAAAAACGGCAGCGTGGACTATGATGCCTTCCGCGCCCTGGTGAAGCGCCAGGTGGAAGGCGGAGTGGATTTCCTGCTGCCACTTGGCACAACAGGCGAGACTCCCTGCCTAAGCAACGAAGAAAGAAGGGAAATCCTGAAGATTGCAAAGCAGGAAGCCCAGGGACGCCCCGTTGTTGTGGGCGGCGGCACCAACAGCCTAAGCGGCACCCTGGAGTCCATAGCCGCCCTTGACGACCTGCAGCCAGATGCCTATCTTATTGTGGTTCCCTACTACAACAAACCCACTCAGGAGGGCATGTACCAATATTTCAAGGCCGTGGCGCAGAGCACCCCAAGGCCGATTATCCTGTATAACGTTCCCGGCCGCACCGGGGTTAACATGCTTGCCGCAACCACACTCCGTCTTGCGCGCGATGTGGAGAATATCATAGCCGTGAAAGAGGCGTCGGGCAACCTTATCCAGGCCCTGGAAATCATAAAAGACGCCCCGGAGGGCTTCCAGGTGCTTTGCGGCGATGACGACCTCACCCTGCAGATGATGGCGGGCGGCGGCGCCGGAGTTATAAGCGTTGCTTCCAACATCGCCCCTAAAATGGTTGCCGACATGACGCACCTGATGCTCCAGGGCAACAAGGCCGAGGCCTCCAAACTGGACAACGCCCTGAAGCGCCTGTACAAGGCCTGCTTCATTGAAAGCAATCCCATCCCCGCAAAGACAGCCCTTTTCCAGATGGGCCTTTGCTGCAACGAATTCCGCCTTCCGATGTGCCCCGCACAGGAGTCCACCCACAACATAATGTCAGGAGTCCTGAAAGAACTATCCATATGAAAGACACACTTTCCCGTTTCCTTCCCGCTGTAATGATGGCAGCAATGGCCCTGTGCCTGGGCTCGTGCAAGGATTATTACCAGACCGCCAACGGCCAGAAGGTGAGACTTACACCCGTAAACGACGAAATCATACGCGTTGAGGCCGTCCCTTCCGATGCCTCTTTCAGCGGCAAGGCCTCGCTTATTGTGGAGCCCGCAGCCCTGAAAGGCAATTTCAGCACCAAACCCGTTGTGACTGAGGCCGATGGCACAGTCAGCGTTAAAACGGCTCGCCTTGAGGCCCGCCTGGATCTTGCCAGCGGCACCGTAAGCTTCTATGACGCGCAGGGCCAGCTCCTTTCGGCCGAAGACCACAGGGAGTTCACCCCGTTCCAGGCCGACGGCACAAGCGCCTACAGCGTGCGCCAGGTGTTTGAATCCACCCCGGACGAAGGCTTCTACGGCCTTGGCCAGCATCAGGCCGACGAGTGGGACTACAAGGGCAGGAACGAGGAACTGTACCAGTATAACACCAAGATTAGTATCCCTTTCGTGGTTTCCAGCAAGAACTACGGCATACTCTGGGATTCATACAGCTTCTGCCGCTGGGGAGATCCGCGCGACTATCTGCAGCTTGGCGAAGTGTTCAAGCTTTATGATGCCGACGGCGTTGAAGGCGCCCTTTCCGGCACCTACACCGATGCCAAGGGTGGCAGGATGCTGCGCAGGGAAACCGCCCTCGCCCAGGAATTCCTGGAAACCCCTGCCTGCGAGGTAGTGCGCAACGCCCCAAGGGATTTCAACTTCCAGGGCTCCAAAGTGCTTTACGAAGGCAGCCTTGAACCGCAGGAGAGCGGCCTCTTTCATTTCTACCTCTATTATGCCGGCTACACCAAGGTGTTCGTGGACGGCAAGCAGGTGATGCCGGAGATATGGCGCACCGCCTGGAATCCTAACGGACGCAAATTCCAGGTGCAGCTGCAGCAGGGCGTGAAAGTGCCCCTGCGCATAGAGTGGGAGCCGGACGGAAGCGTAAGCTATTGCGGCCTACGCGTCCTTAGCCCTGTGGACCCTGCAGAGCAGGCCAAGATGAGCTGGTGGGGAGAGATGCAGGATCAGATAGACTACTACTTCATTGCGGGAGAGAACATGGACCGAGTTATCTCCGGCTACAGGACCCTCACCGGCAAGGCCCCTATCATGCCTAAATGGGTTATGGGCTACTGGCAAAGCCGCGAGCGCTACACCAGCCAGGACCAGATTGTGGGCACTCTTCAGGAGTTCCGCCGCAGAAACATCCCTATAGACAACATTGTGCAGGACTGGCAGTACTGGAAGGACGACCAGTGGGGTAGCCACGAGTTTGACGAAAGCCGCTTCCCGGACCCTAAGAAGATGGTGGAGGACATCCACGCGATGAACGGCCGCTTCATGATAAGCGTATGGCCTAAATTCTACTTCGGCACAGAGCATTTCAACGAACTGGACTCCAAAGGCTGGATATACCGCACCGCTATTGACGAGCGCGTTGTGGACTGGCTGGGCTATGTGCAAAGCTTCTATGACGCCTATTCGGCCGATGCCCGCAAGCTGTTCTGGAAACAGATGTACGACCATCTCTACCCTCTGGACATAGATGCCTGGTGGATGGATGCATCGGAGCCTAACATACACGACTGCACCGATATGGACTATCGCAAGAAAATGGCCGGCCCAACGGCCCTGGGCCCTGCGGCGCAGTATTTCAACGCCTATGCCCTGATGAATGCGGAGGCCATCTACAACGGCCAGCGCAGTGTGGACCCGGACAGACGCGTGTTCCTGCTCACCCGCAACGGCTTTGCCGGCCTGCAGAAATACAGCACGGCATCCTGGAGCGGAGACATAGGCACACGCTGGGAGGATATGAAGGCCCAGATAAGTGCCGGTCTTAACTACTCCCTTTCCGGCATTCCTTTCTGGGGTCAGGATATAGGCGGCTTCAGCGTGGAGAACCGTTTTGCGGCCGCCCAGCATCTTTTCGACGCCACAGGCAAGGTTAACGCAGACCTTAAGGAGTGGCGCGAGATGAACGTGCGCTGGCACCAGTGGGGCGTATTCTGCCCTCTGTACCGCGCCCACGGCCAGTTCCCTCTGCGTGAGCCTTGGAACATCGCCCCGGACGGAGACCTCTCGCAGCAGCTAATCGTTGCCGTAGACCAGAGCCGCTACCGCCTTATGCCATACATCTACACCCTGGCGGCCCGCGTGTACTTTGACGACTACACCATCATGCGCCCTCTTGTAATGGACTTCACCGCCGATGCGAAGGCCCGCAGCATAAGCGACCAGTTCCTCTTCGGCGATGCCATAATGGTGTGCCCGGTGTATGAATACGGCGCCCGCAGCCGCAGCGTCTATCTGCCCGATGGCGGATGGTACGACCTCAATAACGGCCGTGCCTTCATCCAGGGCGGCTGCACAATCACCGCCCCAGCCCCTTACGAATACATTCCGCTGTATGCCCGTGACGGCCAGATCATAGTGTCCGGAGACCTTGTGCAGAGCACCGCAGAGCCGCAGCAAACCCTCTATGTGGACGTTTACGGCCTCAAGGACGCAAGCTTCGGCCTTTACGAGGACGAGGGCCTTAACTACAACTATGAAAAAGGCGCCTGCGCCACCATCCCTATGCACTGGGATGCGGCTGGCAGAAGCCTGTGCATAGGCGCGCGTGAAGGCTCCTATCCGGGCATGATTCAGGAGCGCGACCTTGTTGTAACCCTGTACCGCGGAAACGATGCTCCGCTGTGCAAGACCGTGCACTATGACGGCACGGAAACCGTTGTTGAATTCTAAAGTATTTAAGATATGAAAAAGCTTCTTTTTTCAGGCCTCTCGCTGGGCCTCGGCCTGCTCCTTGGGGGCGGCGCAAACAGTGCTTCCGCACAGAATCTTAGTCCCGAAGTCCTTTCTGCCGTGGCGCAGGGCTATCAGGGCACATCGGCCGATAAGGCACTGCGTAACGCATTGAATACCACGGCTATAAATACCCTGGCCATCAATGCGGAGAACGCCGCTATGATTGATACCGAGTTTTCCGATCGTGTGAAGACCATGGGCATCACAGACCAGAAACAGAGCGGCCGATGCTGGCTTTTCACGGGCCTTAACGTGCTTCGTGCCGCAGCCATAGAAAAGCACGGCTTGGGCATGTTCCAGTTCAGCCAGAACTACAATTTCTTCTATGACCAGCTGGAGAAGGCAAACCTCTTCCTGCAGGCCGTGATAGACACCCGCAACAAGCCTATGGAAGACCGCGAGGTGGACTGGCTCTTCAGCAACCCTATAAGCGACGGCGGCACATTCACCGGCGTTGCCAACCTTGTGATGAAATACGGTGTTGTTCCGGCCGAAGCCATGCCGGAGACCTTCGTTTCCAACAGTACCTCCCAGATGGCCTCCCAGCTTAAGAACCTGCTGCGCCAGGGCGGCCTGAAGCTGCGCGAAACCCCTAAGGGCATGAAGGCGAAACAGCTGCCGGAGTACCTGCAGAGCCAGAAGGTGGAAATCCTTAAGGACGTGTACCATGTGCTGGCCCTCTGCCTTGGTGTTCCGCCAAGCACTTTCCAGTGGAAGGGCAAGACCTACACACCGCAGGAGTTCTATCAGGAGATGGTGGGCTATAGCCTCAATACAGACTATGTCATGCTTATGAATGACCCAAGCCGTCCATACTATCAGGTGTACGAGATACAGTATGACCGCCACCTGTATGATGGCCAGAACTGGCTGTATGTGAACCTCCCTGTGGAGCGCATCAAGGAGATGGCCATCGCATCCATCAAGGGCAATGATGCCATGTATTTCTCCTGCGACGTGGCCAAGTTCCTGGACCGCACAAAGGGCGTTGCAGACCTCAACAACTTCGATTACGACTCCCTTCTGGGCTTCAAGAACACCATGGACAAGGCGCAGCGCGTGCAGACACATGCCAGCGGCTCTTCGCACGCCATGACCCTCATCGCCGTGGATATCAAAGACGGCAAGCCGGTGAAGTGGATGGTGGAAAACAGCTGGGGTGAAAGGGCCGGCTACAAGGGCAACATCATAATGACCGACGAGTGGTTCGACAACTATATGTTCCGCCTTGTGGTAGACCGCCAATACGTCCCTTCCGACGTCCTTCAGATGCTGTCCAAGACCCCGATCCAGCTCCCTTGCTGGGACCCTATGTTCCTTGGTGAGGAATAGGCGCGGAAAACGCTGAAACACATCCGATTCGCTAAAATTACCCCCCCCTGGATTTGCCTTGAAAATCCTTGGTAAAGTGGGGTAATTTTTGTAAATTTGTTATCCTAAATAGCGCTAAATAAACAAATTAAGATTATTGAACTTGAAAGCATTGTCTAATGCCCTATCAATAATCGCCCATACACGGGCACAGAAGGCCGATTTTGGCCTTTTCGTTCTCTTGCCGGAAGAAAATTTCGCGGGCGGGGGAGTCGGTAAGTCGTCTCTGTAGTCCAGAGGCATTTTTTTATACGCGCGCGTATATACGCGCATTATTATTCGCACGAAGCAAATGAACATCCTTGTAACCGGAGCTAACGGACAGCTCGGAAATGAAATGCGTCTTATTGCCGCAAGGCAGGCTGGCGCAGACAACTACGTCTTCACTGACGTCAATCAGGTGGAAGGCCTGGAAACCACATTCCTGGACATCACAGATCTGGACGCAATACGCGCCATGGTGGCCGAAAAGTCCATAGAGGCCATTGTGAACTGCGCCGCATGGACAAACGTGGACGCATGCGAGACGGACGAAAAGCTTGCCGCCCTTGCGCAGAAGCTGAACGCCGATGCCCCGAACAACCTTGCCATCGCAATGAAGGAGGTGGGCGGTGTGCTCTTCCATGTGTCAACGGACTATGTGTTCGGCAAGGAAGCGTACAACACCCCTTGCAATCCGGATCAGAAAGGCACCCCTACGGGAGTGTACGGGGCCACCAAGCTCCAGGGAGAGCAGAACATCATTGCCAGCGGATGCGAATACATCATCCTGCGCACGGCGTGGCTCTACAGCGAGTTCGGCAAGAACTTCTGCAAGACCATGCTGAACCTCACGGCAACAAAGCCGCAGCTGAAGGTGGTATTCGACCAGTGCGGAACCCCAACCTACGCCTACGACCTTGCCGCAGCCATTTGCGAAATCATAGGCAGCCGCAAGTTCCGGGGGAACACCGGAATCTACCACTACAGCAACGAGGGCGTCACCAGCTGGTACGATTTCACAAAGATGATAGCAAAGATTGCCGGCAACCTGGATTGCGACATCCAGCCTTGCTACTCCAGCGAGTATCCATCCCCGGTGAAACGCCCGTCCTACTCTGTCCTGGACAAGAAAAGCTTCAAGGAAACATTCGGAATCAAGGTTCCCTACTGGGTGGACAGCCTTGAGACCTGCATCGCAAACATGAAATAAAACCACGTCGAAATATGAAAGGAATAGTATTAGCAGGTGGTTCTGGCACACGCCTTTATCCCATCACGAAAGGCATCAGCAAACAGCTTATGCCAATTTATGACAAACCGATGGTATATTACCCGATAAGCGTACTTATGCTGGCGGGAATACGTGATATACTCATCATAAGCACCCCGCACGATCTCCCGGGCTTCAAACGCCTGCTGGGCGACGGCAGCGATTACGGTGTAAACTTCCAGTATGCAGAGCAGCCATCTCCTGACGGACTTGCACAGGCATTCACAATCGGCAGGGATTTCATCGGCAACGATTCGGCCTGCCTTGTGCTTGGAGACAACATCTTCCATGGCGCGGGCTTCACCGGCATGCTGAAGGAAGCCGTACGCAAGGCCGATGAAGACAGGAAGGCCACAGTGTTCGGCTATTGGGTAAGCGATCCGGAGCGCTATGGCGTTGCGGAATTCGACAAAGAGGGCAACTGCCTAAGCATAGAAGAGAAGCCGAAAGAGCCGAAGAGCAACTATGCCGTTGTGGGCCTTTACTTCTACCCGAACAAGGTGGTGGACGTTGCGGCCAACATCAAGCCATCGGCACGCGGAGAATATGAGATTACCACAGTGAACCAGGAATTCCTGAAAGACGGAGAGCTTACGGTCCAGACCCTGGGCAGGGGCTTCGCATGGCTGGATACAGGCACGCACGATTCCCTAAGCGAGGCGTCAACCTACATAGAGGTCCTGGAGAAACGCACCGGACTTAAGGTGGGCTGCCTGGAGGGCATAGCCTACCGTCAGGGCTGGATAAGCGAAGAGCGCATGCGAGAACTTGCACAGCCTATGCTGAAGAACCAGTACGGCCAGTACCTGCTGAAGGTTATTGACGAGCTTAAGGAAACAGGAAACCCCAACTTGGGCTAAAAGAGAATCGGAATGAAAAGAAATATAGTTATCACCGGCGGTGCCGGATTCATAGGCAGCCACGTTGTGAGGCTTTTCGTGAACAAATATCCGGACTACAAGATCATCAATCTGGACAAGCTAACCTATGCCGGCAACCTGGCCAACCTAAAGGACATAGAGGACAAGCCTAACTACAAATTCGTGAAAATGGATATCTGCGACTTTGACGCATTCTACAAACTGATGCAGGAAGAGCAGATAGACGGCATCATTCACCTTGCTGCCGAGAGCCACGTGGACCGTAGCATCAAGGATCCGTTCACCTTCGCGCGTACGAACGTGATGGGAACTCTCTCGTTGCTTCAGGCTGCAAAGCTGTATTGGGAGAGCCTTCCGGAGAAGTACGAGGGCAAGAGATTCTATCACATCAGCACCGATGAGGTGTACGGCGCACTGCAGATGTCAAACCCGGAGGGCATAGAGCCTCCTTTCACAACCAAGGCAAGCTCTGGTGAGCACCACTTGGCATACGGCAAGGATTTCTTCTACGAGACCACAAAGTACAATCCTCACAGCCCGTACAGCGCATCAAAGGCTTCTTCCGACCACTTTGTTCGTGCCTTCCACGACACCTACGGCATGCCTACAATCGTCACCAACTGCAGCAACAACTACGGTCCGTACCAGTTCCCGGAGAAGCTGATCCCGCTTTTCATCAACAACATACGCAACCGCAAGCCGCTGCCTGTTTACGGCAAAGGCGAGAACGTGCGCGACTGGCTGTATGTTGTGGACCACGCCCGCGCCATCGACACCATCTTCCATGAGGGCACAATTGCCGAGACATACAACATCGGCGGCTTCAACGAGTGGAAGAACATAGATATCATCAAGACCGTCATCAACACCGTTGACCGCCTGCTTGGCCGTCCCGAGGGTGCCGACCTTGATCTTATCACTTACGTTACCGACCGTCTTGGCCACGACGCCCGCTACGCGATAGACAGCAGCAAGCTGCAGAAGGAACTGGGCTGGGAGCCTTCGCTCCAGTTCGAGGAAGGCATCGAAAAGACCGTGAAATGGTATCTGGACAACGAAGAGTGGCTGGACAACGTTACATCGGGCGACTACCAGAGCTATTACGAGAACATGTACAAAGGACGCTAGCCTAGCGTGATAGTGTACGAACCCGCGAAACATTTGAGAGGGATTAAATATCATAACAAACGAAGATTCATCATGTCAAAGAATATTGCACTTATCACCGGTGTCACTGGCCAGGACGGCAGTTACCTCAGCGAATTTCTTCTGGCCAAAGGTTATGAGGTTCACGGTGTAATCCGCCGAAGCTCTGTGGACTACAGGGAAAGGATTGCCCATCTTGAAGGCACTCCCAATTTCCATTTGCACTATGCCGATATGGTGGATTCCATGTCTCTGGTGAAGCTGGTTGGCAGCGTGCAACCAACGGAGATATATAATCTGGCGGCGCAATCGCATGTGCAGGTATCTTTTGATGCACCGGAATACACAGCCAACGCCGATGCGGTTGGAGTTCTGCGCGTGCTGGAAGCCGTGCGCACCAACCATCTGGAGAAGACCTGCCGAATCTACCAGGCATCAACCTCAGAGCTTTACGGCAAGGTGGAGGAGGTCCCGCAGAACGAGAAGACCCCTTTCCACCCTTATTCACCATACGCAGTTGCAAAGCTTTACGGCTTCTGGATTGTGAAGGAGTACCGCGAGGCCTACGACATGTTCTGCTGCTCCGGCATCCTCTTCAACCACGAGAGCGAGCGCCGCGGTGAGACCTTCGTAACCCGCAAGATCACACTTGCCGCTGCACGCATCGCCCAGGGCAAGCAGGATTGCTTGTATCTGGGTAATCTGGACTCCAAACGCGACTGGGGTTACGCCAAAGACTATGTGCAGTGCATGTGGCTTATGTTGCAGCAGGAAAAGGCACAGGATTTCGTGATTGCAACAGGCGTGCAGCACACAGTGCGTGAGTTTGCCACCCTGGCTTTCCACCACGCAGGCATAGAGCTTAAGTGGGAAGGCGAAGGCGTCAACGAGAAGGGTATAGTTACCTTGGGCCCTGCCGAACTTATCGGCAAGACAGTTGTGGCCGTAAGCGAGGATTTCTACCGTCCTACAGACGTTGTTAACCTCTGGGGAGACCCAACCAAGGCCAAGACAGAGCTGGGCTGGAACCCACAGACCACCACATTCGAGCAGCTTGTGGAACTTATGGTACGTCACGATATGGCAAAGGTTGCATCCGAGGATGCCGCAGCCAAGGTGCGCAAGATGAACCTTGCCGAGTATCTGGAGAAGGGTATTGTGAAGTAGTCTATGGAGAAGAACAGTAAGATTTACGTGGCCGGGCACAGAGGCATGGTGGGAAGCGCCATCGTGCGTGAACTGCAGCGCCAGGGCTACAACAACATAATCACCCGCACCCACAAAGAGCTGGACCTCACACGTCAGAACCAGGTTGAGGCCTTCTTTGCGGCCGAAAAACCGGAATATGTGTTCCTGGCTGCAGCCAAGGTGGGCGGCATTATAGCCAATCAGAGCGCACTTGCAGATTTCATGTATGACAACATGATCCTGGAGATGAACGTGATTCACAGCGCCTGGAAGAACGGTTGCAAGAAACTGGAGTTCCTGGGTTCATCTTGCATCTATCCGCGTATGGCACCACAGCCTATGCCGGAAAGTTGCTTGCTTACATCGGAACTTGAGAAGACCAACGAGGCCTACGCCCTTGCAAAGATCAGCGGCCTCAAATATTGCGAATACCTGAACAAGCAGTACGGCACAGACTATATCTCCCTGATGCCAACCAACCTCTATGGTCCTAACGACAACTACCATCCGGAGCACAGCCACGTGCTGCCTGCACTTATCCGCCGCTTCCATGAGGCAAAGGAGGCAGGCCTGAAGGAGGTAACCTGCTGGGGTGATGGCAGCCCATTGCGCGAGTTCCTTTATGTGGATGACCTTGCCAACCTTTGCGTCTTCCTTATGAACAACTATAGCGGAGACGAGACCGTGAACGCCGGCACAGGCAAGGAAATCACCATCAAGGGCCTTACAGAGCTTGTTGCCAAAGTAGTTGGCTTTGAGGGCGAGATAAAATGGGACACCACACGTCCTAACGGAACACCTCGCAAACTTCTTGACGTAAGCAAGGCCGAAAAACTTGGCTGGAAGTACAAAGTGGAGCTTGAGGACGGCATACGCCTGGCCTATGAGGATTTCCTTAACAACCCTATGCGTGCAGAGCGCTAGCAGGGCTTGGACAAATTAAAGCAAAGAAAAATGAAGATCGTAATCCTGGACAGTTGCACAGCGGTGCGCGAAGACCTTGACTGGAGCGCGCTTGAAGCATTCGGCGAGGTGGTTGCCTACGACAACACCCCGGCCACACTCACAGTGGAGCGCTGCAAAGACGCAGAAGCCGTGCTCACCAACAAGGTGCTGCTTACCGCCGACGTGCTTGCACAGCTGCCAAAGCTCAAATACATCGGCATACTGGCAACAGGCGTAAACAGCGTAGACTGTGCCGAAGCCACAAGGCGCGGAATAGTTGTGACCAACATTCCGGCCTACAGCACAATGAGCGTGGCACAGCTTGCCATCTCCTTCCTGCTTAACGCCACAAGCCGCGTAGACCACTACGCAGTGCAGAACAGGGCAGGGAAGTGGAACAGTCAGCCGCACTACACCTACTGGGATTACCCGTTCACCGAGCTTGCCGGCAAGCAGATGGCAATCGTGGGCTTCGGTAACATAGGCGCTGCAGTGGCTCGCATAGCCCAGGCGCTGGGAATGAAGGTTGTGGCCGTCACGTCAAAGACCCAGGAGCAGCTGCCCGCTGGCGTTATAAAGCTGGGCCTTGATGAGGCTTTGTCCACAAGCTTTGCCGTATCGCTGCACTGCCCGCTCACGCCCGACACCCGTCACCTGCTGAACGAGAAGACCATCGGCCTGCTGAGTCCAGATGCCATAGTTATAAATACTGCCCGCGGCCCGCTGGTGGATGATGCTGCAATGGCAGATGCGTTGGCGAAGGGCAAACTGGCCGCTTATTGCACAGACGTGCTGGCCCAGGAACCACCTGTTGGCGGCAATCCTGTGCTGGACCAGCCGAATGCCTTTGTGACACCTCACATGGGCTGGACCTCGTTTGAGGCCCGCACCCGCCTTATTGCAACAGCCGCCGCAAACCTGAGGGCTTTTGTAAAGGGCAATCCGCAGAATGTTATAAAACTTTAGGAATATGAATATTTTACTTACCGGTGGCGCCGGCTTCATTGGCAGCCACACAATAATTGAACTGGACAAGAAAGGCCACAGCGTTGTGGTCGTGGATAACCTTGTGAACTCCAACCCCGAGGCTTTGAGGCGCGTGGGAGAGCTTATAGGCAAGGAGATACCTTTTATCAAGGCCGATGTGCGTGACCGTGCGGCCATGGACAAGGTTTTTGATGAGAACAAGATTGATGCGGTGATCCACTTTGCCGGCCTGAAGGCAGTGGGCGAGAGCTGCGCAAAGCCGCTGGAGTACTACGAGAACAACATGAATGCAACCTTTGTGCTGTTGGATGTGATGCGCAATCACGGCTGCAAGAACATCATTTTCTCAAGCTCGGCAACAGTGTATGGAGACCCTGCCATCATCCCTATCACCGAGGACTGCCCTAAAGGCCACTGCACCAACCCTTACGGCCAGACCAAATCCATGCTGGAGGAGGTGCTGATGGACGTTCAGAAGGCCGACCCCGAGTGGAACGTTGTGTTGCTGCGCTACTTCAACCCTATTGGAGCGCACAAGAGCGGCCGAATCGGCGAGAACCCTAACGGCATCCCTAACAACCTGATGCCGTACATCACCCAGACAGCGGTGGGCATGCGCAAGGAACTTGGCGTGTTTGGCAACGATTATGACACTCCGGATGGCACAGGCGTACGCGACTACATCCATGTTGTGGACCTGGCATCGGCCCATGTGGCAGCGCTGCAGGCAATCAGCCGCAAGGAGGGCCTGGCAATTTACAATATAGGTACAGGTCACGGCTATTCTGTGCTGGACGTTGTAAAGGCCTTTGAGAAGGCCAACGGCGTTGCGGTGCCATACGTTATCAAACCTCGCCGCCCCGGCGACATCGCCACCTGCTACTGCAACCCCGCCAAAGCCAAAGCCGAGCTCGGCTGGGAAGCCCAATACGGCATCGAGGACATGTGCCGCGACTCCTGGAACTGGCAGAAAAACAACCCCAAGGGGTATGAGGAATAGGAATTGATTTAAGGTACATTAGTTATGTCCGAGAAAGAAATACAACAACAGATGGATGCGATGCGTGCTCTGGACGAGCCGATGCCTCAGGTTGGCATCTTCTGGTTCGATCCACAAGACCACAGTTTCTTTGGTGTCCGCAAGCAGGAGCTGACACCAAAGCAGGTAGAGGAGGCAGCCGATAAAGGTCTTCCGTTCATCAACTACCCGCACCTACATCGTCAGGTCTGGGCGAAGGAATATTTCCGTGCTCAAGCTAAAGGAGAGGAAACAAAATTCAAAGGCGACTACACACAGATTCCCCGTGGCCGTGTGGCATGGAATATCAACAAGTTCATCGTCTTTGTAGGTCAATGGGCAAAACCCATTGAAGATGAACTATCGCAAATGATTGAGGAGGAGTTCGCTTTACCTTACTTCGAATTTGTCTACGACGAGCACTGGGACCTTGGTCACGGTTGGAGTGGAGACTTGTAAACTTCGCATGGCCCGAAACAATGCTTCTTGACGACAGTCTTGGAATAGATTGGCACATCCCCCAAGAGCAGGCGCTCCTCTCCGAGAAGGACACAAAGCACCCGCTCCTGAAAGATTTTGAGAGTCCGTTTTAAGTATTATTTCACTTGGATTTCAAAAGAATTGATATATTTGCACCAGAAAGGGTTGCACCATACGTTTCGGACGTCTGTCAAGGGGACTGGAACATTTGACTTTGGAGGCCCCTTTTATTTTCCCGAGATCGTGGAGACGCAGATATACCTCTGTTACGAACCAAGCTAGATGCAACGATTTTGGGTTTTTTTCTTTTAGAACTTTCCCAGCTATTGCATAAAAATATAGAGTATTCCCGTATGAAAACGAAAATACTCTACATAAAGTCGTGTGAGGCTTGCTAATTCTCACATCATGACATATTCCTAACACAAAGGTACAGCCATTTTTTAACTTGTCAAGAGAAAAGTATTAAACTCATATGGAGGTCCTGTCTATAAAAGAAAATACTTATAATCGCGTTTTATAAGTAAAAATGCTTATAATCACTAATATTTCAAGGTAAATATGGATTTCATACTATGGGCGACGCTAATATATCACTAATGTAAAGAAAGAATAATGATGAGCAACAACTGGATTTATTGGTTCTATGTTTGAAGCCGCAAAAACGTTTATCAGGTGCAACTCCAGAATAATGCGAGGGCTACGACAAACAAATAGATGAAGCTGCTCATAAGACTAAACTGATTATGACTGCAAATGCAGGAGATGTGCAGATGGCACTGCACGAGATGGTGGAGTTGATGAAAGATGAATAGCATACCGTATATGCCTATCGCATAAGACTCTGCTAAAAACCAAGGTTTTGCACATGAGCCAATCTGCCATAGAGGGTAAGTGTGATGAGTGGAAACGAGATGTGGATGAACGAGCATACTGGAGGAAGAAAGAAATAGCCCCACTCCAAACTCTTCTCTTAAATGGCGAGAGTAAATACTTTATTCATGGTTTTATGCCGGTTCTGGATGAAAAATGTAAGTTCTACCTTGCAAATTGCAGAGATGTTAGGGTAAAATGAGGAGTACACTTGCGTGTATCAGTTATTTTTTTTATAAAATTGTAACGTACTGTTATGTCGTTCTTAAATTTACGATAATATGCAAAGAACAGAGATATATACCATGCTAGGATGTGATGGCAATTTGCTGTCTCTGTCTGAAGCATGCATACAATATCCGGATTATTCGGACCTAGCTAATGTGCCAGCTGATTCGGTGTGCTTTGTTGATGGGCATCCCATAGCATTGTACATGGATTTAGCTGATTCCTCTTCTGCATCCTTGAAGCGTGTTGCAGAGGTGCTTCATCGTGCATGGAACTATCGTATGGTGCAGTTGCTCATCGCCATAAGTGAGACGGAAATACATGTGTACAATTGCTATGCCCTGCCTCAGATATTTTTGGGGGATAATCCTCAAAAATCTCTCTGCGACGCACAGGTGTATGAACAGAATTTCGCTGCGGATACTGATTGCACTGCTCTTCACACACTGTTGGAGTTGTTCTCTGTATATAATCTTGGCAATGGCAATATCTGGACAAAACAGCAACTCTTGCAGCGTCAGCTGGACAAAAAGAATAGGGTTGATGCCTTTTTGGTTGAATGTCTCAAGAAAGCAACCAACGTTTTAAAGAACGATGGTCTGTCAGAGGAGATTATTCATGCTTTGCTCATTCGTTCTTTGTTTATCTTGTTCCTGGAAGATAAAGGCGCTACTGCTGAAACACACATTTATGAGGAACTGAAGGCAAATAGTCGGTCATATTTTGACATTTTGGATGATAAGGATGCTACGTATCGTCTGTTTGAGATTGTAAATGCTCGTTTCAATGGCAATATAACCCCTCTTGTGGATGGCGAGCTTGATGCTGTTCGTGAGGAACATTTGCAAGTTGTAAAACGATGTTTTTATGACGGAAATGTAGAAAACGAAAAAGCTCTATTCAAATTCAGACTTTTTGACTTTAAAGTAATCCGTATTGAGGTTCTCAGCGAGATATACGAACACTTCCTTGGTGATACAAAACAGGCACGTGGACAATACTATACACCAGCTAATCTGGTTCGTATGATGATGAAGGATAATCTACCAATAAAAGCAGAGACTGGTATGAAGCGTGTCCTTGATCCTACTTGCGGCTCTGGTATCTTTCTTGTTGAAGCGTTCAAACATCTGGTTCGTATCTATAAGCTTGCTAACCACAAAGAGAGTCTGAGCTATGACGAGCTGAAAAAGATATTGTTGGATAATATTTACGGAATTGAACTTGATAACATGGCTATCAAGGTAGCTGCGTTCAGTTTGTACCTTGCCTTAATTGATGAACTTGATCCAAGGACATTGTGGGCAGAAGAAGACTGTCAGTTACCAAATCTTGTCTATAATGCTAACATCGAAGTAGCACATAGAGGTAGGAACCTTCTGTGTATAAACACTATAACTGATTTAGATAACTGGGATTTGTCTCCTATTGACCTCCTTATTGGTAATCCTCCTTATGGTACCAAGAGTGTACCAGTAGAAATTCGCGCATATTGCAAGCGCCACCATTTTGCTTTGGAGCAGGTTATACCATTCATGCATAAGGCTGTAGAGATATGCCCAAACGGTAGAATAGCATTGGTGTTCAATTCAAAGGTGCTGACTAACACAAAGGATACATACCAGAATTTCAGAAATTGGCTGTTTAATGAGACCTATGTAGAAAAATTGTATAACCTCTCTATATACAGAAAATCTCCGAAGTCGTTTGGTGGAAGTCTGTTTGCAGATGCTGTTGTTCCTGTGGCAATTGCATATTATCGTGCAACCACTCCTTCCGATTATTCATCAACGATAACATATTGTGCACCCAAGACATATATTAAATCAAATGTTTTCGAAGGCATCGTTATCGACAGTTCGGATATTAAATATATTCCGCGCGAGTTTGTCATTAGCTCAGTTAACATTTGGAAAGCCTCGATGTGGGCTAATATGCGTAGCTACAAGCTTGCAAGTCGATTGTTTCAGTTGGATTCGCTGAAGCAATGGATAGAAGGACATGACGGATGGGTTTATGGAAGAGGCGTTAATTGTGATAGGGACAGATTGTCGTTTGTTCCATCACTATTGATAGATGTTAATCGTATCATGCCTTATGCATGTAATACACGTGATTGTACTTCTGTTAACGACCGTGCCTTCAGAGCGATTAACGATGCTCTTATAGAGCCTCCATTTGTCTTCGTAAACCAAGGTCTTCATCGTAATGAATTATTATGTTCATTGATAGATGGAGAGAAAGGGTATTTTACGACATCAGGTTTTTCTTTCAATGGGCCAGATACCGATGCGAAGAAACTGCTGGTTGCCTATTTGAACTCCTCTTTGGTTAGGTTCTTGCTGTTTCTTTCTGCTTCGTCTTGGGCTATTGAGCGCGAAACTATTATGATGGAAGAGGTGCTCAATTTGCCATCACCTTTTGATTGCGGTACTGATGAATTGCGTAGCGAGATATTGTCTGCATTTGACAGAATTGTAGAAAACAATGATGCTTTCTTCTCAAATGAAAGTGCAGACTTAAAACGCCAATTGGATCAGCTTATCTATCAGTTGTACGATATTAATGAATCGGAACAGATATTAATTGAAGATGTTATAAATTATTCCCTTGAGCTCTTCGCACAAAAAGGTGACTCTGATGCCATCAAGCCTGTAAACGAGGACTTTATGTTGGTATATGCTAGTCTTCTTGCCCAGTCATTGTATAGTTTTGTAGGCATAACTGGACTCCGTTGCAGTGCTACTATATATGAGATGATGTATTATGATCCTCTCACACTTGTTGTGCTCCAATTTGGGGATAAGTGCGGTGTCGATTATCAGAAGTCAAATGCTGATATGAGAACAACTCTTAATAGGCTTGACAAACAATTGCTTGAGAGTAAGGTTCCTGGCATTTTACTCCAAAAGGATGTGAAGTATTACGATGATAACAAGGTGTACATTCTTAAACGTAACCAAAAACGATTTTGGACGAAGTCAATGGCTATGGATGATGCTGCAATCATAACTGCTGATATTCTTAATTCGGAGGAATAGGTATGGGAACTATTAGCAGTAACATAAAGCAAGCATTTGTACAGTCATTCCAGAAGAACTGTATAACATTAGTGTGTCATGCGCATGATGTGTTGTATGCCTGCCATGCGATTACCCAAGACATGGATGAAGAAACTATATCAACGTGTATGGCGTCTGTTATTGATAATAGTCAGCTAGCCATTGATTCGATGATACATGTTTGTACAGAACATCGACTAGCAGGTGATGGTTATATACAGAATCCAACTTCATCTAAATCATTACAGAGGATAGATTTTCGGTATGAGATGGATGTGTGGGAAAAAAACAACTCGACACGACTACGATTTTATATGGAGGCAAAAAATTTGTTTCAAGTTGATTTCAAGAAATCTTCTAATAACAGTGTTACTCATGCAAAGGCATATTTTAAGCGATATGTCGAAACTGGTATAGACCATATTATCACTGGATACTATCCTTCAAACACACTTTTGCTTGGCTATGTGTTGGTTGGTGACATTAATCATGTAGTTGATGGTATAAATTCGGAGTTAAGTTCTCAGAATAGAAGTGCCGAATATCTATTTCATGCACCTTCTCCTTATGAATGCAATATAAGGAACACATTTAGTAGCAATCACTCTGTTGGGGGCATAGACCATTTATTGCTGAAGTTTACCTAATTGATTCTATACGTTTCTAACATATAAATCCGATAATTAGGCAGAAACCGAAGTTTCAGATATCGTCAAAGATGTTCCTTGGCCGATGCTCTTCTTTGACCACTGCGTTATTAATTTTGTAGGGGATAGAATTAACTCAGACCTTATTGATTATTCCTCGCAGGATTCTGTTTCTATATTCAGTTTTTTGTTTATTTGATCAACAATGATTCGTAAGCCCCTGGAGCTATCCGTCCTTGAATCTTGAAATTTCAGGGTTACATTCGCGGAAGGTCTTTTTTTATGATGACACGCGAAGATGAAGCAGAGGTAATGACCTGCTGCAAGAAGAACGAGAAGCAGACAAGAAATCTGGCAGATGCGACTTGAATGAGATATAAAGACGAAACTTTATTGAGCCGAACGCAGAAAACGAATGGGATCAGTCGCTGCTTCGGTCAAATGGAAAACATTAAACGACAATCCCTAATTAGCAAAATCCGTGCAACCCAATAAGACGTTGCTAATCACGACAAATACAGATATGAGCATACTCCCAGATTTCAGCATATTCGCTATTAGGATAATAAGAGAAGGTAGTACCGGACAAAGAATCCTGAAGGCAAATCATATTTACTATTTACAGAAAGGTTATGAGATCAGCGGCACTAAGATTATCTATAGCGAATCTAAATCGACTATCGACTGCCTCTATGATTATTTTATAGGTAGAGAAGGGGCGCCTTTGCGTGTGACTGTATCTGCTATTGTTGGAGCAAACGGGTCGGGTAAAAGTAGTCTTGTTGAGTACATGCTGAGGCTATTGAATAATTTCGCAGCATCTTTGTTTGGCGAGGCGGAGCTTCATCCAGGGGCAGAGCACCTTCATTATATTGAGGGTATATATGGCGAGATGTATTATATGCTTGATAGTCATCCGCACATGTTAAGGATATATGGCGACAAGGTGGAGCTTTTTGAATACACTCCTAAGAAGCAATCGGAAGAGGAAGAACTGAATGGCATCTTCCAATTTGAAAGAGATGCTGATTCAATATATCTCAGGGATGCTAGAAAGCATTGGCGTGCAGACAAGGATATTCGGTTCTTCAGTAAATGGCGTAAAAAGCCAGAGGTATATCAGCGTATAGCAGATCATGTCTTCTACACATTTGTTTCAAATTACAGCATTTATGCCTACAATTCACAGGATTATAAGGACGAATGGAACAGCGAGGATTTGGAACTGTTCATGCGCTCTGCAGACTATATCAAGTATTTAAAGGATAATGATTATTCGCTCAAAGATCAGTGTTGCTGGTTAGAGGGTATATTTCATAAGAATGATGGATATCAGACCCCAATCGTTCTGACTCCATATCGCGTTAGAGGCAATATGGATGTGAATAAAGAATCGCTGCTGTCGAGTGAACGACTTTTGACGTTACTTTTGAAAGGACTTGGATATAAAAAACTGAATGCACATCTGGAGGTCGTAGGTTTTGACTTTAGCCTGAAGAACAAAGACTTCGGATTGAAATATCTGCAAAAAGCCTGCACCGATTTCAATGCAAGAGAAAGTGGGTATCGGAAAATCAGAAATGCTATCGTAGATAGTTGGAAGAAGAAATACCATCTGTCTTTTGCAAAAAGTGAAAGACTTGATGGCTATGATAAAGCTTTGGACTATCTGGCGAGCAAGACCATAAAGGTCGCTTCACGTTATATCCAATACCGTAAGTATTACGATAAGCTATCAAATGTGGAGAAATGGGTAAAACAGAAACACGTTGATGAAGTTCGTGGTTTGGTAGATGTGATGAGTAAAGATAAATCGCACATCACAACAAAGATCCGTCAGACGCTTTGTTATCTTTCAAGAGGGGCATATCAGGCGGACTATCTTAGCCTGGAAGATGCAATAAATACGGCTAAGGCATCACTTCGAAGCGTTAAGGAAGACTGGAGAAATGGTTCGCCTCTTATATATACAAGAACTGAGGATGTGCTGCCTGCACCGATTATAGATGTTCGGATAAAACTGAAGGAAAGCAATGGATGCAAGTTGATGATGGATAAACTTAGTTCGGGTGAGAAGCAACAGATATACGCCATAAGTTCAATCTTGTATCATTTGTCAAACATTGATTCAGTTCATACTGACATGAACAGAAAGAGAGTTGGATATAGGCGAGTGTCTGTAATTCTGGAAGAGATTGAGTTGTACTATCATCCTGAACTGCAACGCCAATTCTTGATGTACCTACTGGATGGATTGAAACAAGTGCGATTGTCGGAGATAGTTGCTCTGAATATTCTCGTTGTCACACATTCGCCATTCGTACTTAGTGATATTCAGCCCACCAGTATCCTCGCTTTGAAAGATGGTGTTCCACAGGACAGGCAAATGCAAACATTTGGAGCCAATATCCACGATTTGCTTAACAGTGGTTTCTTTATGGAAGACGGCAGTCGGGGATTATTTGCTGAGTGGATTATAAAGGATATTGTGAAAGCACTTGATATTTACATAAAGGAAGCATCAGGTCGTACGATTAGCAACGAGGAGAGCCGATTTTTGCTAAACTATAAACGCAATAGAATTTATAGACTGATACTATCCATTGATGAACCGATAATCCAGAAGGTTTTATTAGAAAAGTACAAGCAAGCCTTCACAAAACAAACTGTTGATGAGAGAATCCTGGAATTGCAACAAGAAATAGGAAGATTGAAAAATGTGGCACCTAAAAGAAAAGAACAATAAGGAGTTAGATGATTATGCCGACTTATTTTTAAATGGAATAAAGAAGCGCATAAATACCAAGCGTTCTGACCCCACGTATAAGGAATGGTGCGATTATCTGCTTCCTGTAATATCCAATGATGTTTATGACGAGACCATCATAAAAGAGATTCTTGTGGCAAAGCCTGCTTTACTATTCAAGTTAAACGATATCCATCTGAATAACCTGTTAAGAAAGCAGCAATGTATAAATAATCCGCATGGATATCTCTTTACGTATAGCGAACGCCAGTTACGGCATCATCTGAAGGCACGGGCAAAGAAGGTTAAAAACAGGACATCGCGAGAAGTGTCTTTGGTAGAGAGATATGAAAGACTGTTTGCTTTTCTTCTTGCAGTTTTTGATTACAATCTTGTAAAAGGCAACATTGCTTATGAGATTGCAAAAATGAAAGACGTTAACACATGTACCTATTGCAATCGCCAATACACTTTCACCATTGGACGCGAAAATAGTGGTGGGAAAACGGTTAGCAAGACGAAACCTCAATTTGATCACTGGTTTGCACACATGCAGTACCCACTCTTGTCCTTGAGCTTCTATAACCTGATTCCAAGTTGTGGGGTATGTAACAGTTCTGTGAAAGGCAGTTCTCATTACAGTCTGAAAACTCACGTTCATCCATACCTTACAACTTCTGCTGATCCCGCTTTTAAGTTTACTCCTGCCTTAGTGTACGATGATAAAACAAATGATGTAAGATGGTCTGTCCTGATGAAATGTAAGCCCCATAGCAAAGAGTATCGTACCATTCAGGACCTTTCGCTTGATGTAATATATGATCGGCATGGAGAGTTGGAAGTCAAAGATATAATGGATTTTGCTCATAAGAATAATGCAACCTATTTGCGTGAATTATTCAATAAACTTTGTTTGGATTTCGATGGAGCTTATTCACAGGCAGAGGTCTATCGTATGCTTTTTGGAGTAGAGTATGATATAGATAAGACATTAAATCGCCCCTTCAGCAAGTTGAAAAGAGACATACTTGAAGGGGAGGGTATCAAAATATAATCGAGAAGAGAAGATCAATTTCATATAACAACCAAGCCTTTTGCGTACATTTAACCTTTGGTTTTCCTCCTCCTTGCAAGGCATAGATTAAGCGAGCTTTCGAGCGTCGGTAGCGCATTCGGCAAAAGAACGCAAAGGGCGATTCCTTTGACCGCCCATCTTGCTCTTTGCCGGGGAATTATACTTACAATGTACAAGAATTTTGAGTCTTAAAAAAATATAACAGATATGTGAGTAATAATTCTTGCTGGCAGTCTTGATACTTGTTTGCGAGTAAGTGTAAAGGTGTTACTTACACATGTATTGTTTTTGATATTTATAGATTATTGATACGTATTGAAAAAAGTGAAGAACAGAGGGAACAGCGAAAAAAATACTAGATAAAACGAAAAATTGTATGTATAATGGAGATCAATATAGGCTGATGTTGGATAAATCTACCTTCGGACACCGACTAATGAAGTGGGCTGGGCAGCACTTTACTCCTGACCAGAAACAAAACATAGGAGCAGGAAGAGAACACGGTTACTCCATGATGCGTGTATGTTTGGAACAGGTAGGAGAACAATACACCAAGATAAAGTGCCGACCAATAGATAAAGTGATTTACCTCGAAGACGTAATCATCTTTGAAGGCATAGGCACTTATGAATATCACCCTTTTACAGCTCTTGCCTTTCTCTCGCTTTATATGGCATCATGCTGACGGATGATAACCGAAAGGAACATCACAGAATCCCAGATAAGGCAAATCAACTGATGAACTTCTTGGAAGACACATTTCCTGAAGAAGCGAAAGAAATTCGTAATATAGTACTTTATAATGATCCCAATGCTTCTATTCTAGAGGTGGATGCAGAAAAGTATCTGGACGAGGTAGAATGCTCTTTGCATCCTGAGTTTAAGGAAGCTTTGCT
>JAKSKO010000010.1 GCA_024401715.1 Bacteroidales bacterium | reverse complement strand
GTCCCAGGTGCTGCAGACGATTTTCGACCTCACTTCCAACCAGCCCCCGAAATCCCCAGCCTCATTTTCGTGGAATGTCTGGGGATTCGAATACCGTATTTACGCGCTGTGTCTATGGGGAGTGTCTCCAGACTCGCTTCAAAAGTGAGGCTGGGGATTGAATGACGATAAGGGAATATTCCGGGGTATCTGGAGGCCATTATTTCGGCCGATGCAGATGTGTGAATCGGTTTCTGTCCACAAATACGGCCTTGTTTGTGGAAACGAGGGGCGGAGTATCGCCGGGCAGTGTTGCGGCAACAGTACCATACACTACCATTCATTGCCATGCCGGCGGTAAGGCTTGCAGATTTCGGGCGTTTTCCCTAAATTTATGGTCTTGAAACTAATGCGCGAAATGAAAAAGTTGATTTGCTATGTATTTGCTTCGGCCGCATGCTCAATTGCAGCCATGGCACAGTTCTCCTGGCAGACAGCTGCCCCAACAGAAACTGTTCCTCCCAAAGGCGAGGAAGTGGAGAAAGTGATTGTTAATACCGTTGTTGATGACTGGGGCAGGGTGGTAAAGAGCATAGAGCTTACTGTAAAGCACAAGGCCGTGCTGAAAAAACTGGAAGCCAAAGATTTCAACATTGTAAACAATGCCCTGAACTCTTTCTATGACCCGGCCACCGGACAGCCGGTACAACCATTCCAGGAAGATGGGATCAGTATTGAAAAACAGGGAAGCAAGCTTGTGATAAAAGCACGCCCTTTTGATGTGGAGGGTTCCAGGAATCCTAACTTCCGCAAGAGTCCATGGCGTGTTGAATGCAGTAACAGCAAACTTAACTTTTCCATGCTGGACGTGGATCAGATAAACACCGAGGTGATAGATGACTGCATAAAAGGCTCTTTCACCTTTGCCGGCATCACACGCGAATATATGCTGTATCTTCCTAAAGATGAAGATGGCAACACCATCCCGAATGTCCCTTTGTTTGTTTGGCAGATAGGTGGAGGGGAATACAACCAGCCGATGATGGTGTGCGCTCTGGCAAACAAATGTCTTGCCTCTCTTCCGCAGCATGGGCAGAAATGTGCCACCCT
This sequence comes from Bacteroidales bacterium, assembly GCA_024401715.1. Lineage (GTDB taxonomy): Bacteria > Bacteroidota > Bacteroidia > Bacteroidales > UBA932 > Cryptobacteroides. Next base: position 42,746 of record JAKSKO010000010.1, on the reverse strand, counting down.
GGTCTTTGCAATAGCCAACCCCAACTATTCATACAGTGCATCCCTGGATCCCGAAAAAATTAAACTCATAGACAGGAATAACGCTCTTCAGATGGCCTTCATAGACCAGCTTGTGGCCGAAGGGAAAGTTGACGGCAGCCGTCTTTTCTGTGCCGGTGCCTCGAGCGGCGGAGGATGCACAATGCGTTTCATGATGCAATTTGCACATCGTTTCAAGGCTGCCATCCCTATTTGTGCAATGGATCCTATAGTTCCTATCCATAAAGTGGAGGAAAGCTATCCCGGCCAGTTTGCAGATGATGTGGAAAAAGTCTGGAAGGGGAACTGCGTCTACAGATGGGATGGAAACGACATGGTGGCCGGCCCTATGGATATAGATTCTTTTGTGAAACTTCCCATGTATTTCGCTCATGCGCAGGATGATGCAACATGCAAGGTTATAAGCACCTACTCGTATTTCACCGCCAGAAAGCGTCTGGGAGCCCGGGACGACAAGATGGTAATCTATTCTGATGCCGACATGAAAGAGTATGGCTTCGGAGGCTTCCTTGCACATTTCTCCTGGTGCCGTGTGCTTAACGATTATAACCGGGATGCCCCTATGGACTGGCTTATCAAACAATTCTAGAACCATGACAAAGACTTACAGACTCCTTTGGTCTGCATCGCAGCTTCTCGTAATCTTATGCTTCGCCCTTGCATTCTATGCTGCCGGCAAATTCCCGGACGGTTTCCCAATGCATTACAATCTTGCCGGAGAATATTCATCGGTGGCTCCTGTGTGGGTGGTATATATGTACCCGCTTGCAATCTGCATCATACGCATTGCAGGACGGATTGCCGAAAAGCTGATAGCCCGTTTCGTGGAAGTGAAACAGCACAGGCAGTACTACATTTCAGCCGCCGTGCTTGCACTGTCGGCCTTCATCACCTGTTCTATGGGCGTTGGTGCAACATCGGGCAATCATATTTTCATGTTTTCCGAAATTGCCATAATACTTGCTTATATTGCATACGTTGTCTATTGCGAGATTCGGAAATAATGCTATATTTGCTTGAATAACCAAGACCTGAATAACAAAATATGAACGTACTTGAAGAAAGAATAATGAAAGACGGCAGGGTGATAGACAGCAGCACCCTGAACGTCGGCGGCTTTCTTAATCACCAGCTGGACATCCGCCTCATCAAATGGATTGCGGAAGAAATCAAACGCAGATTTGCCGATACGGAAGTTACCAAGATCCTCACGATAGAGAGCAGCGGTATTCCTATCGCCGTGATGCTTGGAGACCTTTATGATGTTCCGGTGGTTTTTGCAAAAAAAGGTTCTTCCAAAACAACGAATGACGATAAATACGTTTCAAGCGCCTACTCTTTTACGCATCAGAAAATGAATGATGTCTTTGTCTTGAAACAGTATCTCAACCCCGATGACAAGGTTCTTGTAGTGGACGATTTCCTGGCCGATGGCGAGGCTGCACGTGCGATGATAGATATCACGGTGCAGGCCGGAGGTGAGGTTGTGGGCCTTGCCGTGGCTGTTGAAAAGGCCAGCCAGCGCGGAGGAAAGGAACTTCGCATGGAAGGCTATCATCTGGAGTCTATTGCAATAGTGGAGTCTCTGGACGATACAAACGGCCAGATTAAACTTCGCAGACAGTAATCCCGGGAAAGTAATCCTTGGAAATTTTCTTATTTTACAAGCGGGAGCTTCACCATTGACGGGGCTTCCGCTTCGCAGTGTATGTTCACTGTGCTTTTCATATATGCATCTTCCCCGCAGCTGTAGATGTCACAGAATGTCTGCGGATTCCTGTCTACAAGAGGGAACCAGCTGCTCTGGATTTGTATCATAAGCTTGTGCCCCGCCTTGAAGGTGTGGGAGATGTCCGGCATGGTGAAGCTTACTTTGGTGGTCTCTCCGGGCTGGAAAGGCTGGGGATCGGCAAAACTGTTGCGGTATTTTCCCCTCATCACTTCACCGCGCACCAGCATCTGGTAGCCGCCCATCACGTATTGTGGAACAGCAATGTCACTGTCCCGTGGAATTCCCAGCTCCTGCCTCCAGCTGAAACCGTCGGGATATACATCAATGACCTTCACAATGAAATCCGCATCGGTGGTGCTTATGTCCACCATCAGCTCAACCTCAATCTCTCCCTTAAGGCTCATGTCCTGCTCCAGAGTCTCTGTCTGGAAGCACAGGACGTCCGGGCGCTGCGATGCAAATCTTTGATCGTCAATCATATAGTTGAGACTGGTGCGGGAATCTATTGTGCCGCGGTAAGGAACCGGCCTGGCGGGGTCGCTTACATATCCAATAACCGCCGCCGTCTCTTTCGGAGCATCAGTGCCGATGCTGCCGTCTGCATACAGATAGAAAGGAGTTGCTTCCTCCCTGCATACCAGAGGCCAGTTGTTGCCGTAATGGTTCCAGCTTCTGGTTCCGGAGTCAAATACAAGGGCTCCGGCCTGTGGCTTTTCCCCTTTGCCTTCAAGATAATAGGCGAAGAATGGATATTCTATGTTGTTTATGTAGTATTCAGACACAGCTTCCTTGCCGAAGTATATCTTATCCCAGAATTCCGTCATCTCGCGTGTCCATGCGCCATGGTACCAGGGACCTTCCACTAGATACAGCTCTGTGTCCGGACTCTGCTCTTTGATTGCCTTGTAGGTTGCAAAGGCGCCGTAACAGTCCTCTTTGTCGAAAAGACCGCCTACAACCATCACGGCCGGCTTCACATCGTGCAGGTGCCCCTCGGTTACGGTGTGGCTGATCCAGTATTCGTCCCAGTTAGGGTGCTCCCTGATGGTTCGCAGATAGGAAAGAGAGTCTCCGTAGGCCTTTGTGATATTGGCGTAGGTGCCAATCTTCAGGAAATCACTGTAGCCGTCGTTATGGAAAAGCTCCGGAAATTTGAATTGAGGCCTTTTACCGTCCTTGGCATAACGCACGTTCCTGTTGGACGCCATATATTCGAAAAAAGGCTGGAATGCCACCATTTCGCTCTGGAAAAAGGCTCCGTTATGGTGTACGTCATCGCCGTGGAACCAGTCTGTAACCGGAGCCTGCGGAGAAACCGCCTTCATTGCAGGATGGCCGGAAAGTGCGCCCATGGTGGCATAGAAACCGGGATAGGAAATGCCTTGCTGGCCAACGCAACCGTTATTGTTGGTGTTTTTCACTATCCATTCAACGGTATCGTAGGTGTCGCTGGCCTCATCTGTGTTGCCTATGTTCCTGGCCTCTTTCTTGTAAAGTTTCTTGTTTTCTATGAACGGACGGATGTCGTCATATTCGCCTTCGGACATGAATTTTCCCCTCACGTCCTGGAAAACGAAGATATACCTTGCCTCATAATACGGGCCGTAGGCGGCCAGATTCCTGAACTTTCCTTCTCCGTACGGAGCACTGGAATAACAGGTTCTTTCCATCATTACGGGATGTTTCACGCTTTTGTCCTTCGGCTCGTAAATAATGGTGTGAAGCTTCACTCCGTCACGCATTTTTATGTCTACTTCGGTTTTTGTGTAGAGATCCTCCACGCTCTGGGCTTGGGCACAATAGAGGCCGGCCAGGCATAGACAAATGAGAAGAAAGATGTGTTTTTTCATGGCCCAAGAAAAGTTTCAGGCGGCAAATATAATGATTTGTCGCCTGAAAATCCTCCTACTCCAGAATAAATCTTGCTGTTATGTTTGCCGACAGCTTGATGTTGTTGAACATGATGCCTCCGCTTTCTTCGGTTTCGGCCATATTGAAACTATCAACTTCGAAACTTTTGCTCATCAGACGTGCCTGGCTGTAAATAACCGGATTGCTTACGTATCCGCTGTTTATCCTGAAACATTTGCCTATCTTCTGTCCTATGGCTTTTGCCATTGCTTCGGCCTGGGATTTTGCATTTATCAGAGCCTGCTGGCGCAATTCGTTTTTCTTCTCCTCAAGCTTTGAATATTCGGCCTTCGTGAAGCTTATCCGTGAAAATCCCTCGTCATCCAGTTTCTGCCAAACCTTGGCAAGCAGCTCTGCATCATTCAGTTTTATCTGGTATGCGGCTTCGGCCATATTGCTTTTCCTGTCATGGAAGCTGCTGCTTAGGCCAAGACGTGTAAGTTCTTTGTCTGTATTCACGCCAAGGGCTTTCAGTGCCGATATCATGGCCTTCTGCTGCTGTTCCAGGCTCTTCTTTCCTTTTGAATCCTCTTCCCTGATATCCACTCTTAGATAGAAGGTGTCAGGTGCAATTTCCTGCTCGGCATATCCATCCACTTCAATGTAGTTTGCGATTTCATTGCTGTTCTGGGCCTTCAGTGCGGCCGATGCAAACAATGCGGATGTCATGAGCATTGCTGCGGCAAGTGTGAATCTCTTTCTCATAATCGTTCTTTTTTGTTTGTGCGGAGTTGCGATATCCAAAACTGTGCCAAAAAATAAGAGAATAGTTTGGTTATTTGCACAAGAAGGAGTATTTTTGTTAGGTAAGTAGAATTTAAAACACTAACGCTATGAAGAAAATTATCCTATTGGCTTCTCTTTTGCTTTCTTCACTTTGTGCGAATGCATTTGAGTTTGACGGAATCGATCTTAACGGTTCTTACAACAAGATTATCCAGGAAATCGCTAAGCGCGGCTACACCTATAATCAGGAGCGCAACTGCCTCCAGGGAGATTGCCGTGGCCAGCATATATACATGAGCGCCAATTATCTTGACGTGGCACAGCCCGGTCATCTGGGACAGCTTATCGTTGACGTTCCTACAGAGGGTAAGGCAGAACTTGTTCTGAAATATTATACAGAAATCCTCAACATCCTCTATCATCAGGTGGATAGCCATGACGGCGTTCCAACCTATCTTGTTGACAAGGACGGTACACAGCTTAAACTGCAGGTTATTGACGGTTATGCACGTCTTACCTACAATACCCCTTATTATAAGGTAAAAACAGCAAAGAAATAATTTCTTTCCGAACATATTGTGATTTGCCCTTCCTGAATCATAGGAAGGGTAATTTGTAAATTAACGTATATTCCTGATTCCTTATGGAGAAGATTTCAATACTTACAGGTGCGGGCGTCAGCGCCGAAAGCGGCTTGGGAACCTACCGCGACAACGGTGGGCTTTGGGACAATTATGATCCGATGGAGGTTGCTTCCATTGATGGATGGCGCCGCAACCCGGGCCTTGTGCTGGATTTCTACAACATGCAGAGAGCCAATCTGGAAAAGGCGAGTCCGAACTCTGCCCATATCGATATCGCCAATCTGGAAAAGGAATATCAGGTGACTGTGATCACGCAGAATGTGGACAACCTTCATGAAAGGGCCGGCTCTTCAAATGTGATTCATTTGCACGGAGAAGTTACAAAGGTGCGCCCGGAGGACAGCTGCTGTGATGCAGACTGCTTCAGCGAGGCCAAGGTGCAGGATATAGGCTATGGCAGCGTCAAGCTTGGGGACAGGGCAGCTGACGGAGTGCAGCTTCGCCCGCATATCGTATTTTTCGGGGAATCCGTGCCGAAGCTAAGCGATGCGGCGCGTGCCGTAATGGCTGCCGATATAGTGCTGATTGTGGGAACGTCGCTGCAGGTGTACCCGGCAGCAAGCCTGTATCAGTATGCAAGGGCGGGGGTTCCGGTGTATATCATAGACCCGGCAGACCTTAGGGTGTCCGATCCGCGCCTTATCCATATACGCGCAACAGCAACGGCAGGCATGAAGGAATTCATGCAGATGATAGGCCGATGATGACAAGTAAAATCTGGAGATGAAGGACAATCATACAAAATGGGTGGCGTGCTGGGGCACGGCAACATCGATAAGTGACAGGAAGGAATGCGTTTACGCAAAGGATATCACGCTGCGATATCCCATCCCGATGTGTTTTGACGGCAGTGCGCTGAGGCTGCGTTTTTCCAACCTCACGGGCACGGAACCCGTTGCAATCACAAGGGTTGTCATCGCTCTGGAAAGGGAGGGGAAACGCGCGGTTGCCGATACAGTCCTTTGCTTCCACGGTGTGGAGCAGCTGCATATGCAGCCGGGGCAGGAAGTGGAAAGCGATGCCGCCCCGCTTGATGTGAAAAGCGGCGATATCCTGCAGGTTAGCATCTATCTTGGCGAATGCACCCAGATGAATGCCGGAACCCTGGTGACAGGGCCACTTAGCGGCGGAAGCTACACCTATGGGGATTATGCTACCGCAGCGCTGCTTCCCGCAGAACTTACCCGAGCAACAAAATGGTATTATTTCCTGAATACCGTGGACATTCTAACAACCGAAGACAAGCATGCCCTGGTGTGCTACGGAGACAGCATAACCGCCCAGAGCTGGCCCGATTATCTTGCCATCCGTGCGCGTGAGGAAGGCTTTGGCAACGTTTCTGTGATACGCCGCGCCGTGTGCGGAACGCGAATTCTCAGGCAGTACAGCTGCATTGCATACCAGGCCTATGGCCTAAAGGGCGAGACCAGGTTCCCCATAGAACTGAACACCGCTGGGGCCGATGCAGTAATCATACAGCACGGCATCAACGATATCATCCACCCTGTGGGCTTGGAAGTGAATCCTTTCCGTCCCTGGAGTGATATGCCAACGTTGCAGGACCTTTGCGACGGCACGTTGAGCCTGTATGTGAACCATGCGCACAAGCTGGGCTTGAAGGCCTATGCCGGAACCCTGCTGCCAATCAAAGGCTGGCGTACTTATAACGACATGCGTGACCAGCTTAGGACCGCGTTCAACAACTGGATGCGTGTCTGTGACGCCTTTGACGGAGTTGTGGATTTTGATGCGGCCGTGCGTGACAGTCGGGATCCGCTGTCCTTCGCCCCGGGCTTCGATTCCGGAGACCATCTGCACCCTAGCGAAGAGGCCTACAAGGCCATGGCCGCCGCCGTCCCCGAGTCACTGCTTAAGTTTAATTAATCTTAACTAATTTACTTCATGTTTCGACTAGGATGAAAGGCTTTTCGAATGGGGCGGCAATCCGCGTACCGCCGCGGTTAATTGCCGGGGCCCACTTGAGAAAAACTTTTATCCTAGTCGTATGCTTAATTATAGCCCAGATGATAGGCCGCTAGATTCTCTATTGGAGATTTCACGAAGCAGGAGATTTCCAGGCCGTACTCTGCGGCAATCTCACTTATGATGCCCCGGCATGCCCAGGCAAAACCGCCGGCAAAGCCGATCGGGGCCTTTGGATAACGGCAAATGCATCGGCTGAAGAAAGCCCTGAAATTCCCGTCCACCATCTCCTTGATATAGGGATTTGAATAGTGCGAAAGGATGAAGGGTGCAATGGAACCCAGATATGCCGATGGTGCCGCCGCACCGTATATCCTGGAAACGATTCCGGAGTATGAGCCGTCGAAACGGGCATTGAAATCATCGTCAACTTCGGCGGGAACAAGCCCCTTGATGTGATCGGCCAGAAAGAGGGAGCCAAGTTTTGCCGCGCTGCCCTCATCGCCAATGATGAAGCCGCCGCAATTGACGTGCTCCGTAATCTTGCCGCCATCGTAAAAGCATGAATTGGAGCCGGTTCCGATTATTGCCGCAATGCCGCTATTGTGCCCGCAAACTGCGCGTGCTGCCGCCAGAAGGTCGCTTTCCACGCAGAAAGATGTGATGCAGGGGAAGGACTGCAGGAACAGCTTGCGCAATATCTGCACTTTCTCTTCCGAAGGCACGCCGGCCGCGTACAGGAACACTTCGCCTATCTGATTGCAGGGCAGAAGCGCTGCGGCTTCCGCAATCACTTCGGCCAGGAAATCCGTTCCGGCAGTGCTTATGTTCATGCCGGCAAGTTTGGCCGTAAACTCCTGCCTGCCGTCCCGGCTTATTGCCAGCCAGTCGCTTTTGGTTGCGCCGCTTTCTATGATGAGTATCATGGTCTTACAGGGTTTTCCTATCGGCCTTCAGGCTGAAAGCATGCATCAGCGCGAAGGTGAGAAGGGCGTTTACAATAAGCAGGGAGAAGCCCAGGTCGAAGTTGAAAAGACCGCGCAGCCCCTGGTTGATGGCTATGCAAAGAAGGGGAGAGGCAACAGCGATATATGGCACAGCCCAGTCCCTCACATTGCGCCTTGAAAGTATGCCGTAGAAGAAAATGCCCAGCAGAGGGCCGTAGGTATAGGATGCCAGCTTGTAGATGAGGTTGATTACCGCATCGCTGGAAACTATGCAAAGCACCATGATGATTGCGAAGAATACCACGGCTACCCCGGCCTGAACCATCCTGCGTGTCTTCTCCTGTTTCGATCCCAGATAATCCAGACAGAATGATGTTGTGAGGGAGGTTAGCGCCGCACCTGCGGAAGGGTAGGAAGCGGAGATGAGGCCTATGAGGAAGATGATGCCCACTCCGGTGCCCAGATATCGGCTGGCGATTATAGGGAAAAGCTCGTCGGTTTTGCTTATGCCCAGGGCTTCAAAACCACCCATGCGTGAAGCATAGACGCAAAGCAAAGCGCCCAGAAGCATGAAGAAAAGGTTCACCGCCAATATGATTAGGGAGGTGGTGTACATGTTTTTCTGTGCGGCAGCAAGGTTCTTGCAGGCCAGGTTTTTCTGCATCATGGCCTGGTCCAGGCCGGTCATTGCGATGGTTACGAAGATGCCCGAAATGAACTGCTTCACCGCATTGGTGCCGTGGCCGTAGTCCCAGTCGAACCAGTCTGTGAAAGCGCGTCCGTATCCCACGCTGCCCTGGTTGCCATTCACGGCAGAGCCCACCTCGGAAATCATTCCGCCGAAGCTCCAGCCAAGGTCCCTGCAAATGAAATAGATGGTGAGACCCACGGCCAGCAGCATAAAGGTGGTCTGGAGCACATCGGTCCAGATTATGGTTTTCACACCGCCCTTATAGGTGTAGAGATACAGCAGTACAAGGAAAACGGCGCTTATGAGTGCGTAGGTGCCTGTGGATCCCAGGGCCTCTATCATGCCCGCGGGGATGAAGGTGTACAGCACCACCACAACAACGAAAAGGCGTGCGGCGGCCCCCAGCAGGCGTGAAACCATGAAGGTTACGGTTCCTGTGATGTGTGTCTTACGGCCGAACCTTTCGCCCAGATAGGTGTAGATTGAAGTGAGCCCCATTCGGTAGTACAGGGGCAGCAGGACATGCGCTATGACAACATAACCCACGATAAAGCCAAGGACCATGGGCATGTAGAAAAAGTTCTGCACCCACACGTTGCCAGGCACGGATATGAAGCTTACGCCGGAAATGGAAGAGCCTATCATGCCGTAGGCCACGATGGGCCACGGGGTTTTGCGCTCTCCGCCGAAGAAAGACGCCGTGCTGCTCTTTCTGGATGTTATTGCCGATATTGCGAATAGCAGTGTGGTGTATGCCACGAAGGCCAGCAGAAACCACAGGAATGTATTGTTGTCCATAGTTGTGAATTGTCCTGAAATGCAAAGATAAAAAAAATCCCGGAGCGAAATGCGTTCCGGGACTGTAAGAGATGTGATTCGGGACTATGCCATGCGGGCAGCTGCGTCCTTGTAGTATTTCTGGTCTACGAATACGTCCTCCTTGTATGGGTTGATGTGACGTTTCTTGCTCTGGTAGATGATGTATGCAAGGGCGATGACGTTAACGATGAGAGCCGCTGCACTTACAACAGTCATTGCGGTAGGGTCTGCATTTGCGCTGCCGCCCTCAACTATGCCGTTCAGAGTGCCGTCGGCATAAAGGGTTGGGAGGGTAGCCCACTTGCAAGGAGCTGTACCGTCAGAGAATGTAACCTGGAACAGAGGGTATACCTGTGCGAACATGCACCAGATTGTGAGGGTGTTTGCGCGGTTCTGGATCCAGCCACCCTTGTTCCAGCATACAGCTGCGATTGTTGGGGCCAGAAGAAGAGCGATACCGCAGAACCAGCTGTGTGTAGGCAGACAGTTGTATGTGTATGCAAAGTTCCATACGTCATAAACCAGGATGTATACCCAGGTCATGTCCGGCCACAGCATATCGGTTTTGTCCTTTGAGGAATAAACGCTCCACCATGCTGTCATACAGAAGATGTTCAGGATACCGGCAATGCCGTTCATAACATTATGCCAGCCGCCGTAAAGCCATACGTCCTCGTTTGAAAGGAACCAGGTGTACCAGCCTTTGCATGCAGTCTCGAAATCGGAAACAACCGCGATGAGGATGTTGATTGCAACGATAACGAATGGGAAAGGTTTGAACCAGTGCTGTTTGCCTATGCCCCAGCCGTATTTGATCATCATGAAACCGATACAGCCTGTGAGTGCGGCGTACAGTTTTGCATAGTGGAACCATCCGTTCATGTAAACGATGGTCTGGTTTTCAGTTGCCCACTGGGCTCCCATTGCATTGCCTATCTGCAGTGCCACGAAATAGCAGGTGAGAAGGGCAGGGACAACGAAGAAGGTGATTGCACCGCCGAATTTGGTCTTGCGTGCAAACTCATTGAGGAGAATGAGGCCAACCAGCACGCCAAGCATTGCCAGCCACTGGTAAATTGCCAGATCCCCGTAAACGTGAAATAGCATAACTTTTATAATTTATTAAGGTTTGTCTTTTCGGTTAGTCTGTAATAGGCTATGGCAAAAGTAGCATTTTTATTGAAATATAAAATTGAAATTTTGAATAACGGGAAAAAATTCGTATCTATACATTGTTAAACACGGACTGAAACCATCAATCTGCAAGTTGCCGAAAATGGAAAAGGTAAAAGTTATTGAAATCAAACGCAGCGTCTTTGCCGATAACGACAAGGATGCCGATAATCTGAGGGCCGAACTGAAGGAAAAGGGCGTGTTCCTCCTGAATCTGATGTCTTCTCCCGGAAGCGGAAAGACAACCACGCTGATACAGACCATCAACCGCCTGAAAGACAAGATAAGGGTGGCGGTGATGGAGGCCGATATAGACAGCGATGTGGATGCCATAAAGATAAAGGAAGCCACAGGAATAGAATCCATACAGCTTCATACGGGAGGCATGTGTCACCTGGATGCCGCAATGACGCGCCAGGGCCTGGACAACCTTAGTCTTGCGGGCACGGACCTTGCGATTCTTGAAAATGTGGGCAATCTGGTGTGTCCTGCAGAGTTCGATACGGGAAGCTGCCGCAACGCAATGATTCTTTCCGTGCCCGAGGGACACGACAAGCCTTTGAAATATCCCCTGATGTTCTCCATCTGCGATGTGGTTGTCATCAACAAGATTGACGTGATGCCGTACTTCGATTTCGACATGGAAAAATGCAAGGAATATATACACATGAGAAATCCTAAGGCCAAGGTTATCCCTATCTGTGCGAAGACGGGTGAAGGCGTGGATGAATTCGCCGCCTGGCTTCTGGCCGAAGTTGAAAAGTGGAAAAAATAATAATATCATGCCTGAAATGTCAACAAGGTTTGTCCCCGCACACAAGGGAGACAAGAACCCTAATCCGAAGCTTATCAAGCTTGTACATCACATCACAGACCGTATCGACGGCAAGCTTCACGGCATAACAACCGATGATCCGGAGTACTGGGGCTTTGCCTGCATCTTCGAGGACGAGATGAACCCGCAGGAGAGGGAAGCCTCTCTGGACCTGCTTCTGGATATGCTTCCGAAGCATCCCATGAAGGTGCGCAAGCATCATACGCATGCGCAGCTTGTGGAAATGAATGAGAAGAAGCACTATGTTGCCGACACTGAGGAACTTCATAAGTTGCTGGACCGTCTGGCATATCTTGGCCTGTTGGAGTATGACTACGGAGACCGTTATACCGATGAAGGACCTCTTCCGGGCACAGGACATGCGTTCGAAGACCGTATCTGGTGGATTCCCATGTTCGTTCCGGGCAGCGGCGAGTACACCAACATGAACGTGGAGATGATGAACAAGCATCCGGAGCTTGCGATGTTCTTCGAGAGGATGACCTTCCTCCCTCTGGAGAAGGTTACGCCTATGGTTCCGCTTGGCGGCGCCGGCATCGGCATGCATGTGATTCCTGTGGAGAAGGCAATCTCCATGGAGAACACTTCCATAAATATAGAGATGATTTCATACTGGCTGAAACGCTACGAGGGCCACATTGCCGCTTCCATCTGTTCCTGCCGTCACGGACGCAAGAAACTGGAGGAAGGCTGCGCCGATGATTTCCGCGACTGGTGCGTGGCTGTGGGAGATATGGCCGATTACGTTGTGGAGACAGGACGTGGCCGTGCAATCACCCATGACGAGGCCATGGAGATATTCCAACGCGCAGAGGATAACGGTTTCGTGCACCAGGTTACGAATATCGACGGCGAGGAGAAGATTTTCGCCATATGCAACTGTAATGTGAAGATATGCAATGCCCTGCGTACATCCCAGCTTTTCAATACTCCTAACATGAGCCGCAGCGCCTATGTTGCCAAGGTGGAGAAAGACAAGTGCGTGGCTTGCGGCCGATGCGTGGAATATTGCCCTGCAGGTGCCGTGAAACTGGGCCAGAAGCTTTGCACAAGCCACGGTGAGATAGAATATCCGCGTCAGGAACTTCCGGACGACAACGCATGGGGACCGGAGAAATGGAGCGAGGATTACAGGGACCGCAACCGCATCAACTGCTATCCAACCGGTACCGCTCCTTGCAAGACTGCTTGTCCTGCCCATATTGCCGTTCAGGGTTATCTGAAGAAGGCTGCCGAAGGCAAATATACAGAGGCACTGGAGCTTATCAAACGCTGGAATCCTTTCCCTGCAGTTTGCGGCCGAATCTGTAACCGCCGCTGCGAGGATGCCTGCACACGCGGCACCATAGACCAGCCTATCGCCATAGACGCAGTTAAGAAGTTCATAGCCGAGCAGGATATGAATGCCGAAACCCGTTTCATCCCGCAGATTGTTGTGGGTTCCAACCGCGGACGCTGGCAGGAGAAGATTGCCATCATAGGCGGCGGCCCTGCAGGTCTCACCTGTGCATACTATCTTGCCACCATGGGCTATTATCCAACAGTATTCGAGAAGAACGAACAGCCTGGCGGCATGCTCCGCTACGGCATTCCTTCATACAAGCTGGGTAAAGAGGTCATCGACGCCGAAATAGATATCATGAAACAGATTGGCGTGGAGATAAAGACCGGCGTGGAGGTTGGCAAGGATGTTACCATCGCCCAGCTTCGCGAGCAGGGCTACAAGGGCTTCTATGTTGCCATAGGCTGCCAGGGCGGACGCAAGCCGGGCATTCCTGGCGACGGCCTTGCCGGAACCACCACTGCCATAGACTTCCTGCATGACGCAAACTGCGGCAAGATAAAGCTTAGCGGCAATGTTGTGGTTGTTGGCGGCGGAAACGTTGCAATTGACGCGGCACGCGTTGCAAAACGCAGCGGCGCCGCTTCGGTTACCATGCTGTCCCTGGAAACAGAGGATATCATGCCCGCTTCCCTTGAGGAAAGGACAGAGGCACGCGAGGACGGCGTTGTGATTAATCCGGGCTGGGGCCCTAAGGAGGTTCTTGGCACCGACGGCGTAAGCGGAATCGTTTTCAAGAAATGCGTGTCCGTGTTTGATGCCGACCATAAATTCGCCCCTGTATATGACGAGAACCAGCTTCTTACCCTGGATGCAGACCTTGTGATCTTCGCCATCGGCCAGACCGTGGTGCTGAAGGATCTGCTGAAGGATACAAAGGTGGAGTTCTTCCGCGGCGTATATCCTGTTGCCGACAAGCTCACCTATCAGACCGCAGAACCTGATATCTTCGTGGGCGGTGACTGCCATACAGGCCCTAAATTCGCCATCGATGCAATTGCTGCCGGCAAGGAAGCTGCAGAATCCCTGCACAGGTTTGTGCAGCACGGCCATATGACCATAGGCCGCAACCGCTGGGATTTCATCCAGCTGGACAAGAACGATATCGTTGTGGAGAGCTACGACAACTCTTCGCGCCAGGTGGCTGCAAACGCCAAACCGGAAGACAAGTTCACCGAGTATCACCTTACTCTCACCGAAGAGCAGGTGCGCAAGGAGACTGCCCGCTGCCTTGGCTGCGGTGCATCGGTTGTAGACCCTAACAAATGTATAGGCTGCGGCATCTGTACAACGAAATGTGCCTTTGATGCGATACAGTTGCACAGGGATCTGCCGGATGCCAGCAATATGTACAAGTCCGAGGACAAGTTCAGCGCAATACTGCCTTACGCACTGAAGAGGGGTGCGAAGATACTTGTTAAAAAGATCAAGGGCTGATGCACGAGCTTGGTATAGTTTTCTACATTATCCGGGATGTGAAGGAGGTGGCCGCGCAGAACAATTGTTCCCGTGTGTCCAAGGTGGTTATGAGCATAGGCGAGGTTTCCACCGTGATTCCCGAATATCTTACGGATTGCTGGAAATGGGCCACGGACAAGGAGGAACTTATGCGGGGCTGTGTTCTGGAGGTGGAGACTATACCGGGCGTGACGTATTGTGAAGACTGCGGGAAGGAATATTCCACGGTGGAACACGGCAGGACATGCCCCCACTGCGGAAGCGGGAAAACCTATCTCCTGCATGGAAATGAAGTTGAAATAAAAGAAATAGAAGTTATTTGATTATGTGTTGCTTTATTGTGCCTATGGTGCAGGCTATTGCCACCACAGTGTATCGCAAGAAAAATTCATCATCCATCTACAGCGCGCAGGCGTCTGTTCTGAAGCATAATCTCCCTGCATTGGAGAAAATGCTGTGGGGTGGCACCGTGATGCTGATTGTGGACCATATAATAAACGGAGAGCTAAGCTGGCGTTTCCCTTTCTTCACCGCCTTGAATGAGTTCGGCGGGGCGGAGGTGATGCTGCGCGAGATGCTTTCAGTGGGCGTGCCTATGTCTTTGGTACTCACTGCGGTATGGGCGGTATACGCCTTCAGCGCAACTCCGAAAAAAGCTTAACCTAGAAAGTACATACTATGAAGAGCAGATTTTTGATTATTGCGGCATTGATGCTGCAACTTCCGTTGTTGGATGCCCAGGACAAAGTTGTCCAGAAGGTTATGGAACTGGGCAAAAGCGACAACAGGACAATGGAACATGTGGATTTCCTGGCCAACAGGATAGGCGGAAGGCCCATAGGCAGCCATAACCTGCAGGATGCAGAGCAGTGGGCTGCAGACCAGTTCCGTTCCTGGGGACTGGAGGTGATTGTGCAGGAAGTTGGTGAGATTGGCGTGGGCTTTTCCCGCGGCCCGTGGAGCGGACGCATCATAGGGGCAAATGTCCCGGACGGCCCGTATCTTCATTTCGTAACTCCAAGTTATACTTCCGGAACCAAGGGCCCGCAGAAAGGCAGGGTGCTTAAAGAGCCGCAGAGCAGGGAGGAATTTGAAAGGATGAAAGGTGCGTTGCGCGGTGCCTGGGTGCTGATTAACGGCAATTCCACAGGTTTCGCCCTGGACTGGACAGCCAGGGGGGATTCCGTGAGAACAGCCCAGAAAGGCAGGCTGGACTCACTTTCGGCGCTTAACAGCCAGATAAGGATGTGGAACTGGGAACATCCGAAAGAGCAGAAGGAACTGAACCCCATCACTCCTGTGCCGGGCCTATACTGCCAGGAGATGAAAGAGGCCGGTGTACTTGGATTCATCCAGGCAGCGGAACTTCCCATGCAGGCGCACTACGACAGGGCCAACTGCTATAACCTCACAATGGAAACCCTTCCTACGGTTTGCGAGATAAAACTGGACAAGCAGCAGTACGACCACATAGCCCGCATGGTATCAGAGCGC
Source organism: Bacteroidales bacterium (assembly GCA_024401715.1). Lineage (GTDB taxonomy): Bacteria > Bacteroidota > Bacteroidia > Bacteroidales > UBA932 > Cryptobacteroides. Next base: position 27,012 of record JAKSKO010000010.1, on the reverse strand, counting down.
CGTGACTTCATGCTTGAGTTTGACATCCGCAACCATTTCTTCAAAGGTCCTGTTAAATATCACAATGTGATTGGTATCATACGCGGCAGCAAATATCCAGACGAGTATGTGATCATGGGTGGCCATCTGGATGCTTATGACGTTGCAAGCGGTGCCGTTGATGACGGAAACGGAGTCTCTGTTGCAATGGAGGCGGCAAGGCTTCTTGCAGCCAGCGGGGCGAAGCCTAAACGCAGCCTTGCGTTCTGCCTGTGGACAGGCGAGGAATACGGCCTTCTGGGCAGCAGATTCTTTGTGGAGAACAAGACGGTTGCCCTGGACAAGATATCAAACTACTTCAACCGTGACGGAGCCGGACTTGCTGCAAGCGGCGTTGTGGTGCCGGAGGCAATGTATGAAGATTTCGTGAAAGTGTGCAAACCGGTGGAGAACTACACCCAGGGCATTCCTTTCACCGTCACCAAACGCACGGGCGAACCAAGGCCAAGACCGAAGAATGCAGGAGGCTCCGATCACGCATATTTCGCGATGGCCGGTGTCCCAACCATCTCTTTCCAGGAAAAGGATGTCTTCGGCTACAATTTCAACTATAGGGAGATATGGCACACGGAGAGTGACAACTACAACAAGCTGTTCCCTGAATATCAGAATCATTCGGCCGTTGTAACCGCTGTGGTGGCATACGGAATTGCCAATCTTCCGAAGCTGTTGTCCCGTCAGGGCCTGTATGCCGATGAAAAGGCGGACGATTGATAAGCGTCTGTTCCTTACCTTTTGGAAAGTTTCCTGAAGAAGTTTCGCTGGGCAGCCAGCTTCTTTTTCTGGAGATGCTTGTTCATGTTGCTTTTCGCCACTTCCAGGTCTATGGAAGGGAAGCGTTTTTTCAGGGCATTCAGATGATTGTTGAGGAATGCCGCGAAATGCCTTTCCCTTTTTGAAAGGAAAACGTCGCTGAATGTCACCAGTATTCCGCCCTCTTTTGCACCTATGAGGTCGTAGCACTCTGCAAAGCCGAAGTATTTCATTGTTGCAGACACGTTCATGTAGGCGTTCACAAGAGGCGGGATGTAGGAGCCCATTTTCAGGACAGCCCCCTTGAGGTTTCTGTAGTCCTTGTCGTAATCACTGTCACACAGCATGGCTTCCAGAAGGTTGTCCGGTGTGCAGGATGCGATTGGCTTTTTCGGCCACACAAGTTTGCTGCTGTCCGGAAAATGTTTGCCCATGAAGTGCATCAGAAGTTCGAATGCACCTTTGTCGTAGCTTGGGTGAACTGTAACCTTGCCGAAGAGATAAAGCATCTGCGGATGGCTTTCCATAAGAAAGTAGATGCCGTCCCATAGGTTGTCAAGGGCGAACAGAGCCTTTGTTCCCGCTTTACTGCTCTGGTGGCCGATGGAAACGAACGAGCGTCCCAGCTCCATGGTGTGTGGCAGATATGCGTTCACGAATTCATCGGAAAAATCAAACAGCTCTGTTGTTGCCAGGCGCGGGCGGCCCTCCGGGGTGAAGCTTATCTCGTTGCCCAGGATATAGCGGTAGCCGCCAAGAATCTCCTGCTCTGCGGGGTCCCACACGATAAGCTGGGTGTACGGCTGCTCCATGGTGTCATATTCGTCAATGTCCATGCTGCGTCCGGAACATCCACCTTCCATGCGGAAGGCTTCCTCCCTAAGGCGTCCCACCTCTCTCATGAGATTCGGGGCTTCATTCGCCTTGAAGATATACAACTCGTTTCCACCCTTGTTCGTGTCAAGGAGTTTGCGCTGGGGAGTGAGCTCACCGATAAGAAGTTCTTTGCTTACAGGCTCTATGATCTGTTCCATTCTGTCAGATTTTATATACTTCCTCTCTCATCCAGGCAGCCCATTCTGCCGTTGTCCTGGAAGAGTCGAAGTGAGTGTATGGTATGGGTTTTCCGAATTTTATTGTGAATGTCTTGCCCTGGCTTTTGTATAGCTCGTCCGGCAGGAAGGCCATGGCAAGGTTGAACTTCAGGTGAAGGAATTTGCAAAGTCTTGCAATGCGGTAGAAACGTTTGGAATTCTCCCCTATGAAGTGCACCGGGACTATATCCCTCTGTGTCCTGATGCTCTGGTTAATGAAAGTCTTGGTCCAGGGCAGATCCTGCACCTTGCCGTCTATGAGTCTTGAACACAGGCCGGCAGGGAAGATTAGCACGTGTTTCTGTGAGTCAAAGGCCTCCGATATCAGTTTGGGAAGCATTCTGGACTGGCCTCCGGTCTTGTTTATGGGGATGCAGAGGGGTCTGAGGCCCGGCAATGCCAGAAGAAAATCGTTCACCAGCATTGTCATCTCTCCGAAGTGTGTGCCAATCTGGCCGGCGATGGCAACTCCGTCCACGCCGCCAAGGGGGTGATTGCTTACGAAAGTGTATCGGGAATGGTCTTTGGGAACATTTTCCAAGCCCTCAACCACAAGTTTCACCTTCAGATATTCCAGGGTGCCAACGCAAAAGTCCACTCCCACGTCTCCCTTTTCCACATAGGTATTGATGAAGTCCAGGTGCAGGAAGTGCTTCAGGAAGCGCATAACGAAGGGGGGAAGCCCTTTCCCTCCGGTCTTTTCCTTAACGATTCCTTCGAAGTCCAGTGTCATGTTGCAAAAATAAACAAATTAAATTTAATAGAAAATATCGGCATTTGTGACATGTGAGGTCCAATTTAGATAAAAAATGTAAAATTTTGTGTTTTTCTGTTGAAAAATTTTGCTGTGAACAAACTAATACTTAAATTTAAATAGAAGAAACAACGTAGGATGTTCTTCGTCTAGGTTAAACTTTAAATTCTAATTGTCAAAACGGTTTCCGCAGTGATGCGAAAACCGTTTTTATTTGCCCCGATTTTTACTAAATTTGCACCCCTATATTATATAGTATTGGAAACCGATTCAGATATGATGAAGAATTACAGAAATCTATTCCATTGCGCAGCCCTGCTTCTGTCTCTTGCCTTTGCAGTTTCATGCGCGAAAGAAGGTATGGACTTTTTCCGCGGTACATACGGCTACTCTACAGGCGGCAGCCTCACCCTGGAATATCAGGACGAGGAGACGGAGGAAGCTCTTGAATGCCATGCGTCGCTTGTTCCGGAGACGGGCATAATCCATATAGAGCCAAAGGACAGTACCGCTGTGCTTACCATGCGCAGCCTGGTAGGGCAGACCCAGGTGTTTGATGCAGAAATAAAGGGCACGGAGATAGAGCTGAAGCCGCAGAAAAGAACCGTTTCCCTGAACCTGCAGGTGGACGGATTGGAAGATGTCCAGTCTGTGGTGCTGGAGGTAAGCGGCCGCGGCTACAAGACAAACGGCCTGCTTGTGATTGAAATGAAATATGAGGGTTCATTCACCTCGGATCTTGTTCTGGGAGGCCGTACATTTACGGTTAAGGAGTGTTTGGTGAATACCGTGGCAAATCTTCAGGATTAGTTATGAGAAGGTCAACAGCAATACTCCTTGGACTGCTATCGCTTCTGGTGCTGTCTTCATGCCGCCAGGCCAGATTGCGCCATATTAAGGTGCAGGGTGGGGAAGTGTATGTTGCGGTGGATACGGTGCACAGCGTGGCGGACAAGAGCCGTAACAGCTATGTGGGAATTGTTGAAAGCTCACGTGAGGCGGTAATCCTGGCCAATAACGGAGGCATCGTTAAGGAGATTTATGTGAAAGAGGGCTCTGATGTGCACGCCTCAGATGTGCTTGCACTTGTGGAGTCCAAGAATATAAGCAGCGCATATGAGGTGGCGATGGCCACGCTTCGCCGGGCGGAGGACGGATACAGCCGCGCCTCGAAAGTGTTTGCCGGCGGAAGTGTCTCGCAGGTGAAGATGGTGGAACTCCAGACACAGTTGGAACAGGCGCGCGCGGCAGCTGACGCCGCCCGTCACAATCTGGAGGAGTGCAGCATTCGTGCCCCTTTTGACGGCAGGGTGAATGATGTGCAGGTTCAGCGCGGGGTTCATGTTGCCGCTCTTCAGCCGCTTTTCACACTGGTGGATACGGACGGGATGGAAATAGTTATATCCGTTCCTGAAAAAGAAATAAATTCCGTGAATACGGGAGACAGGGCCCTTGTGCTTTTCCCGTCACAGGACAGGGAAATTCCTGCCACGGTGAAAAGCAAGTCTGTTGTTGCGGACCCGCTTTCACACTCGTACAGGTGCACGCTTTCCATTGCCGCCGATGCATCGCTTCTGCCCGGCATGGTGTGCAAGCTGACTCTGTGCAATGAATCCGGAGCAGGCATTGTCCTGCGTGCCGATGCGGTGAAACTGGACGGTGAAGGAAAATATGTGTGGGTTGTGGAAAACGGGGACACCGTACGCAAGCGCAGGATTGCCACAAGCGGTTTCCGCGCCAAGGGCGTGATAGTTTCCGAGGGTCTTTCCGACGGTGACCTGGTTATTGTGGAGGGTGCGTCCAAAGTGTCTACGGGCATGAAGGTGAAAATCAAGCGATAAGATGAAGATACCCGGAAAAACAGGTTTTATCCAGACTATGGTGGACTACGGAAAAGTGGTCTACGCGCTTGTTGCCGTCCTGTGTGTTTTCGGCATATATTCCATCTTCAAGATAAACAAGGATGAGTTTCCCACTTTCGTGATAAATCAGGGACTTGTTGCCGCGGTTTATCCGGGAGCGGACGCCTCGCAGGTAGAATCACAACTTGCCAAACCCCTGTGTGACCTGCTTAATGCGGTTCCGGAGGTGGACAGGAAGTCCCTTCATTGCGTCTCCCGCGACGGAATGTGTTACATCTATGTGACAATCAACGCAAACCAGCGCATGCTGCAGAGCGTTTGGAGCAATATCAAGCACAAGATAAACCAGAACAAGATAAAACTGCCTGCGGGTGTGCTCACCGTGCAGGTTCTGGATGAATTCGCCGATATGTCGGCTGTGCTGCTTACCCTGGAGTCCGACGACAAGGGATGGGAGGAGATGAGGCTTTATGCCGAAGACCTCAGAGACCGCCTGCGCAAGATAGACCGCCTTGCATCGGCAAGCATTATAGGTGAACAGCTGGAGGAGATAGCTGTGACGATAGATATGGAACGTCTGGGACGCTATGGCATATCACCGTCCACGCTTATGCTGGATTACGCCCTGTCCTCGCTTCATGTTCCGTCCGGAACCTTCGATTCCGACTATACTTCGGCACCCATAACCGTGTCCAGTTCCGTTACATCGGAAGAGGAGGTTGAAAACAAGATAGTGTGGAGCGATCCCGCCGGCCATGTTGTGCGTCTTAAGGATATCGCCACCATAGAGCGCCGCATCAAGGAGCCTTCAAGCCTTGTGCAGTTCAACGGGAATGTGTCTCTGGTAATGAACCTTGTGATGCGTCCGGACAACAACATAGTTGCCTTCGGCCGCGATGTGGATGAGGTTCTGGACGCCTTTCAGGCCCAGCTTCCGGACAGCGTGCATGTGCACAGGATAACAGACCAGCCCAAGGTTGTGAACCACAGCGTGATGGGCTTCCTGAGGGATCTGTTCATATCCATAATGGTGGTGATCATGGTGATGATAGTGATGTTCCCGATGCGAAGCGCGCTTATTGCCTCTTCCGGAGTGCCGGTGTGCGTGCTGGCTACGATTGCTGTGATGTATATGAGCGGAATGGCCCTTAACAACGTGTCCCTGGGAGCTCTCATCATAGTTCTGGGCATGATAGTGGACGACAGCATTATCACCATGGACGGCTATATGGACAACATGGTGCGGGGAATGAGCCGCCTGGAAGCGGCATCGGCTGCAGCCAGAGACCTTTTCATGCCCATGTTCATGGCAACCCTCAGCATATGCATGATGTTCTTCCCAGTGCCGCACCTGATACGCGGTCTTCTGGGGGAATTCTGCCAATATTTCCCGTGGGTGGTCCTGATTTCGCTTTCAGCTTCGCTGATATACGCGGTAACGGTTGTTCCAAGCCTGGAGGTGCGTTTCATCGCCGACAGGAATGCCGGCAGGGATAATGTGATTACGCATTTGCAGAACCGCATGTTCAGCGCTTTGCAGAATGGGTATGACAAGGCGCTCAGCTTTGTTTTCAGGCATCCTTGGATGACAGTTGCATCCGGCATTGCCGCAGTGGCCCTTGGTGTGGTCATGTTCATGCATCTTAACATCCAGATGATGCCTTATGCTCCAAGGCAGGCTTTCGTTCTGGAGGTTTATCTGGAGGATGGCTGCAATATAAGGGATACACGCGAGATTGTGGACAGCCTGGAGAATATTCTTCTGAAAGAGGATAAGATTGTAAGCGTGACATCCTTCATTGCACAGGGTTCGCCGCGTTTCCATGGGCCGTACCAGCCTAAATTCCCGGACCCGTGTTTCGCCCAGTTGATAGTGAATACGGAGTCTCTGCTGGCTACAGAGGAATTGCTGCCATATATGGAGACGGAATTGGAACATCGTTTCCCGAAAGCCCTTGTTGCCGTGCGCCAGCTTAGTTACCAGGCCTGTGACGTGCCTGTATCCCTGCGCATAACGGGCGAAGACAGAGCTGCGCTTCTGTCCGTTGCGGACAGTATCCAGAACTATATGTCACGGGAGATGACTTCACAGTTGAAGTGGATACACCGTGATGGCGGACGTTTCGTAAGCAATGTGAATGTGGAGGTTGATCCGGTGGCTGCCGCGCGTCTTGGAATAGACCGTGCCATTGTAAGTGCAAGCCTCAGCCAGGGCTTCGGGGGCATGCCACTTATGAATATATACGAAAACGGACACCATATCCCCGTTAACCTGTACGATGGAAATGTAGGCGGAGATATGGGATACGAGGCGGTGGCGGACCATCTGGTTCCATCAATGCAGGCGGGCATTTCCGTTCCTGTACGCCAATTTGCCACTCTTGAAAGCGTGTGGGAGCCAAAGGAACTGATACTTCATGCGGGAGAGAATGCCGTGATAGTGGGCGCGGACCTGCGGTACGGAAACTCGCAGCCCAAGGCAATGAAAAAGCTGGATGCCTATATATCAACCCTGGACCTGCCGGAGGGGGTACATGTGACTTACGGCGGATTAAGCGAGATTAACAGCACGGTGGGAAAGGATATCTTTGTGGCTCTTTTCACAGCTGTTGCAATAATGCTCTTCTTTCTGCTCTTGCATTTCAGGAAACTAAGCCTTGCGGTTCTCACAATGGTGCTTTGCTCTCTGTGCCTTTTCGGAGCATCGTTCTCGCTGTGGCTTTTCAACCAGGATTTCGGCATTACAAGCGTGCTGGGTATCGTAACCCTTATAGGCATTACGGTGCGCAACGGTATAATCATGTTTGAATACGCGGATCATCTGCAGCATAACGAGGGCGTCTCTGTGCGTGAGGCGGCTTACCTTGCCGGCAGCCGCAGGATGAGGCCTATTTTCCTCACATCCTGCACAACTGCCCTGGGCGTTCTTCCCATGGTTCTGTCTGCCGATACATTGTGGCAGCCCGTGGGCCTTACCATATGCTTCGGCATAGTGTTCAGCATAGCCCTCATGGTGTTTATAATGCCGGTTAGTTACTGGATGGTTTTCAGGAGGAAAGGGGAATGAAAAAGATTATTTTCACAATTCTGGCCATTTCGGCCTTTATGCCTTTGAATGCGCAGCAGAAGGTTATCCTTACCGCCGATGACTGCGTGCAGCAGGGCCTGATGTCCAACTGGGAAGTGCGTAACGCTGCCCTTGATATGAAAGCGGCCCGCTTGCAGAAGCAGGAAGCCGTTGCAGAGTATTTTCCTACGGTATCTGCCGTGGGCATGGCTTTTCACAGCCTGAATCCTTTCATCAATCTGGGTGTTACGGATATCCTTGGAACTTCGGATGCTGCGTATATGCTGCAGTATCAGTTCCAGGATTTCGCCGTTTCCAACGGTATGAACGGCAGATACAAGGCCCTTAATTACGGACATGTGGCCAATCTGAACCTGCTGCAGCCCGTATATGCGGGAGGACGTATCTTCTGGGGAAACCGTCTTGCAGAACTGGGGGTACGTGCTGCTGATGTGCAGAACAGCCTGCAGAAGAGAAATTCTGCAGAGCAGATAAGGCAGAGCTATTTCCAGGCACTGTCCCTGCAGGAAAAACAGCTTTCACTTGAAACCACACAGAAGTTGCTGGACACCCTTTATGCCAATGTGCAGCTTGCCGTTGAGGCCGGCCTTGCCGTTGAAACGGATCTTTCGGCCGTAAGGATAAAGATGGCAGAACTTAAGGCGGGACGCTCCAAATTGGATCTGGGCCTTAGGGTGGCGAAGATGAATCTTCTGAACCAGAGCGGTATCGGATACAATGTGCACCGCACGCTGCAAAGCGAATACACCCATATAGATGATTTTCTTCTTGAAGGAAGCCTGGGCGGGGTTCCGCGTCCGGAGGATGTGTGGGTGGACGAAGAGACTGCGGTTTCCGCACTTGGGGAGGTGGAACTTCTTCAGCTGCAGGTGGATGCGGCGCGTCTGCAAAGGCGAATGACCATGGGCGGGGCTCTGCCTTCCGTTGCCCTGGGTGCCATGTACGGCCACTTCGGCCTTGTTGGCAGGCCTAATTTCAACGGTGCCATATTCGCAACGGTACAGATTCCGCTTACGGACTGGTATAAGACCAGCCGCAGGATGGAAAGGCAGAGGATAGACATGCTTAAGGCGGAGAACCAGCGCGATTTCTACCGGAACCAGCTTGTACTCCAGTTGCGCCAGCTTTATATGGAGCTTTGTTCAGCTTACGACCAGCTGCAGATTGCCCGCGAAAGCCAGGCGCTTGCCTCCAGAAGGTTCCAGCAGCTTGTAGAAACCCAGGCGGCGGGCCTGTGTGCCGTAACCGATGTGCTTATGGCGCAGAACGAACAGCGCACGGCAATGGAGAACTATATCAATGCCGGGGCCGATTATCTGGCAGCCCTTGAAAGTTACAGATCCAGGATAGGAAAATAAGGGGAGCGATTATGCTCTATTCCGTGCGGAAATTGTTTTTGTAAAGGCCCTGCGGTTTCATTTCCGCATACATCTTCTGTATACGCTCTGTGTCTTGGCGGGCGTTCTCCGTAAGCTGAACCTTGGCGAAGATTCCCACTGTCTTTGTCCCCCAGTCTATGATGGAAAGATACACCGGTGCATTGGCTCCGCGGGCCATTGTGTGATAGCCGGTTTTCCATTTGGCTATTGCCTTGCGCGTGCCTTCGGGGCAAAGTGCAATATGGCAGGTGTCAGAGCTTTGTTCCAGCTGTTTTATTGTGTTTTTGATTGTTCCCGCAGGGTTTCTGCGGTCTATGGGGAAGCAGCCCAGCTTGCGCAGAATGCCGCCCAGAGGCCAGAAGAATACCTCTTTCTTGGCCATCACTTTCAGGTGGCCGCCAAGAGATTCATAATAAAGAAATCCTATGACGAAATCCCATATGCTGGTGTGAGGGGCGGCAAGCACTATTGCGTATTTCTCTTCCATGAGGCCGCCTATGCGTTTCCATCCGAAAATGTCAAGAATCTTTCCTGCTATTCTGCTGTTCATGGCTATGTTATTTTAAGATATACACATCTTCACCCGGCTGGGCGAAGTGAAACCTTTCACGGGCGAATTTCTCCAGAGTGTCACGGTCTGTGGTGAGGTCTTCTATCTGCTGGTTCATATCCACAATCTCCAGCTGGTATTTGCGCATCTGACGCTCCTGGCTGTGGATTTCCGCAATCGTCTTCAGCAAGGTGAAAAGATTGTTGCCGGGATAGAAGAGAAGCAGTCCCGCAAACAGAGCGGTGATTGCGATGTAACCTCCCAGTTTTCCTTTGAGAATATCTTTGAAACTCTTGTTACTTTTCTTTGCCATAACGCAAAGTTATGTAAAAATTCTGTATATTTGTTCTATTGCAGTTTTGAATTATAAACAATTATTATTTGATATCATATGAAACCTACTCTTCTTGTTCTGGCTGCGGGAATGGGCAGCCGTTATGGTGGACTTAAACAGATGGATGGCGTGGGACCATGCGGAGAAACCATTATTGATTATTCCATATACGATGCCGTTCAGGCCGGGTTCGGAAAGGTTGTTTATGTTGTACGTGAGTATTTCAAAGACCAGATGGAGGCTCACTGCAAAGAGAAATACGGCAATGTTAAATGCCTGGACGGAACTCCGCTGGAGTTCGTGTTCGTAACCCAGGAACTGAACAAGATTCCTGCAGAGTTCACCCTTAACCCGGAGCGCGTGAAACCTTGGGGTACAGCGCACGCCGTGCAGATGGCTGCCGATGTAATCAAAGAACCATTCGCAGTTATCAACGGTGACGATTTCTATGGCAAGGAGTCGTTCAAGATTCTTGGTGACTGGCTTCGCGCACACGAGAACACTCAGGGCCAGTACTGCCTTGTAGGATTCCAGCTGGACCACACCCTAAGCGAGAGCGGTGGCGTAAGCCGCGGAATATGCGAGCGTGATGCCAACAACATGCTTACAAAGGTGGAGGAGTGCCACGAGATCCAGAGAGAGGCCGATGGCAACTGCTATGGCAACAACTCTGTAACAGGCGAGACCCACGTGCAGTTTGATGCAAGCGCTCCCGTATCGATGAATATGTGGGGCTTCACTCCGGACTATTTCCGGAAATCGGGCGAACTTTTCGTGGACTTCCTGAAACAGAATATAAACGAACTTAAGAAGGAATACTACATTCCTTTCGCCGTAGACCATATGATCAGGCAGGGAACAGGCAGCTGTGAGGTTCTTCTCACCCCTTCACATTGGTTTGGCGTAACCTTCAAGGAGGACCGTCCTGCAGTGGTTGCAAAATTCCAGGAACTGGCAGAAAATAAAGTATATCCTTCACCTCTTTACGAATAGCGAATGAAAACAAGCAGTCAATACAGACAGGAAGCATTGGACTCTCTAAGGGGCCGATGGTTTGAAGCGGTGATGGCCACAGTGGTGCTTATGTTCATCATGGTCCTGTTTGCCGGAACCTATGACTACCCTATGACCAGGGTGGGCGCTTCCATATATTTCCTTACTTCCGTATGGACATTCTTCGTGAACATGCCTTTGTCTTTCGGCTATCAGACAGCTATAAGGCAATATCACCTTGCACAGACAGAGAGCGTTGCAAGGGATGTCATTTCCATTCCCATCAAGAGATACTTCGATGTGGTATGGACAATGTTCTATATGAGCGTGAAGGTTATTCTGTGGAGCTTCCTGCTTTTCATCCCTGGTCTGGTGAAAGCTCTTGCCTATGCAATGACTCCTTACGTCCTTTATGACGAGCCGGAGCTGAATGCAGGTGAGGCCATTGCAAAGAGCCAGAGGATGATGCGTGGCCACAAGATGCAGCTTTTCAAACTGGAGCTAAGCTTCATAGGCTGGTTCCTTGTATGTGTTGTAACCTGCGGTGTGGGTTTGCTTTGGGTGCTGCCATATTATCAGACATCCATAGCTGCATTCTATGAGGACGTAAAAGCAGAGTTCGAGAACTGATAACAGTTCCCGAACTCCGTGCTGAATATTTGTTGTGATTATTTGTTGCGGTTGTCGTTTTCGGCAATCGCATTTTTGTACATGTCCACAAGCTGCTCCATGGATTTGCTTATCTCGTACTGCTCTACGGAAGCCTTGTACTTCGGACGCATCTCGTCATGCTCTGCCGGATGCTCTATCCACCAGTCTATCTTGGCGGCCAGGTCTCTTGCATTACCTGCCTTGAAGAGGCTGCGTGAATCCAGCGCGAACTGCGGTGTGCCGCTGAGGCGTGCCTTGGCAATAACAGGAACTGAACCCTGCCTTAATGCCTCCACGCAAGACAGACCCTCAACCTCCACGTCGGCACAATGGATATAGAGATATGCCTTGGATGACAGCTCGTTAAGCTGGTCTATGGTGTGGAAACCGAACTTAGGCTTGTTCTTGATTACTCCGGCCTCCACCAGATCCTCTGCGTACAGCTTTATGCGATGCTCTTCCGGGCCGGCTCCTGCGAAATACAGCTGTATCTTGTCGGCATATTTGCTGTAGCGCATGGACCTCAGAAGGGTGTACTGGTCTTTCTCGTTGGACAGACGGCCTATGCATGTGATGAGGTACGGGTCTGTCTGGCAACTGTTCTCCATAGAGTCTCCGTAAATGGTGAGACCGTTGGATATGGTGTGGAGTTTTGCTTTGAATCTGTATCGTGTAAGACGGTCTGTGACGTTCTTGGTTGGACACTGGAGGTGGCTGCACTTGTCAAAGATGAATACTTTCCAAAGCCACAGCAGGGCGCCGTTAAGGCTTCTGCACCAAGCCATCTTTATGTTGCAGAAGATGTTCTCCGGATGAAGGTGGTAGGTCCCGACAACGGGAACACCCATGGCGTTCGCCATGCAGGCCACGCGGTACTGAAGGCCGAAAGGCTCTTCCAGATGCACTATATCGGCCCACTCAAGTGCCTCACGCACAACATTATAGTCTGTTTCCGCAAAATAGTAGTTCTGCGCCTCTATCAAAGGCTGGAATAAAGGGAACTTGTATGCGGGGACGATAAATTCCGGCTGCGGACTGTCGGCAAGGCGGTTGGCCATCGAAAGGCTTCTTACGTCCAGGCCCATCTTCTTAAGATTGGCGATTGATGTGCGGGCACTTGCGTTAAGGCCGTTTCCAACGCCATACAGATTGTTTACTACGTATAGAACTTTCATTATCTGTCTTTTCTCGTTCTTGTAAATATACGAAAAATTCCCTCTATTTAAACATTGTGTCTTCAAATGTTGCACTTCCCACGCGCACCATGGTGGAACCGTGTTTTATTGCAAGGGTGTAGTCCTGGCTCATTCCTATGGACAGCTCCGTGAAATGAGGCGGACGGCAGGGCATTGCGCAAACATTATCGTAAAGTTCTTTCGCCAGAGCGAAATCAGCTTCAATCCTGCCTGTATCATCTGTGAAAGATGCCATGGCCATAAGGCCGCAGAAGTTCAGGTGGGGGAATGCCTTCCAGCTTTCGTTACGGTAGAATTCCAGGCACTCTTCGGGGCTGAAACCCTGTTTGGCCTCCTCCTTCGCAACATGAACTTCCATGAGTATGTCCACATGTAGGGCGTTAGCCTCGCAATATTTTTCCATCGCCTCCATAAGATGCACGGAATCCACGCTCTGGACTAGGCTGCAGTGCGGCAGTACCATCTTAAGCTTGTTTGTCTGCAGATGGCCTATGAAATGCCACTGTATGTCCTGCGGCAGTGCGGCCACTTTCTGCACAAGCTCTGCGGGACGGCTTTCGGCAAAGAGCCTTTCCCCTGCATCATATGCGGCCTGCAACTGTTCCAGAGGGCGGAACTTGCTAACAACCACATACTTCACGCCATCGGGAATGTTCTGTCTGATGCGCTTTATGTTTGCTGCTATTATGTCTTTCATAACATTGCAAAGTTAAGATAATATTATTAAATTTGTTTAAAACGATTATTGATGAAAGTACTTATTTTGTCGGTTACGACAGGCGAGGGGCACAACAGTGCCGCACGTGCCATAAAGAGCTATTGCACAGAAAATGGCATCGAGAGCGATTTTGTGGATACCATCGGAGCATTCAGCCAGTCGGCTGCAACCATGGTGTCTGATATCTATGTTCACTCGCTTGGAACTATTTTCAAACCTATCTACAAGATTGGTGACTGGATCAGCGACGGCCTTTCGCGTTTGGGCCGAAATGTGAAATCGCCCGTTTATACGGTAAACAAGATTTATGCGAAAAAGCTGCTCGGGATGATTGAGGACGGCGGTTATGATGCAGTAATCTGCTGCCATCTTTTTCCTGCCGAAGCTATTACATACCTCAAGCGCAAGGGCCTGTTCAAACTCCCTTCCATTTATGTGATGACGGATTACGTCTGCATTCCATTCGTGCCCGAGACAGAGACGGACCGCGTTGTGATTCCTCACAAGGACCTTACAGACCACTTCCTGAAAAAGAGAATACCTGCAAACGAGATTGCCCCTATCGGCATTCCCGTGGATGAGCGCAAGTTTACAAAGCGCGTGGATCAGGAGACTGCAAGGAACAAGATACGCAAGATGTATAACATCGTCCCAAGGGATCCTGGTGGAAAATGGTATCTGCTGATGTCGGGCTCCATGGGCTTCGGGGATCTGGGCAAGCAGATACGCGCCCTTCTGGAGCAGGTTAACGACAATGACCGTGTGATTTGCGTGTGCGGCAACAACGAAAAGATGCGCAAGAGTCTTTCAAAGCAGTTCATGGACTGCAACGCCTTTACGGTGCTGGGCTACACCAACGATGTGCCTCTGCTGATGGATGCCTGCGATGTGCTTTTCACCAAGCCTGGCGGTATTACAAGCACCGAGGCTGCCGTCAAGAACATCCCTGTCATCCACACTACGGCTACTGCAGATCTTGAGGAGAACAACAAGAGATTCTTCAACAGCCACGGCATGTCTTGCAGCGCCGAGACGGTTGAGATGCAGGCCCAGATTGCAATGCGACTATGCCACGACATGACCTTCCGCCAGAAAATGCTGGATGCACAGCGTCAGAACGCCAATCCGCATGTGTGCCGTGACATCATGCTGCTGATAGAGCAATTGATAGAAGAGAAGAAGACCGTATGAAAGAGAAGATTCTAAGTATCTTGAAGGAGGAGATTGTTCCTGCCGAGGGTTGTACAGAGCCTATTGCGCTTGCATATGCGGCCAGTCTTCTGGTGAAGGCTTTCGGCGGCAGGCTTCCGGACACCATGGACGTGTTTCTGTCCGGAAACATGATCAAGAACGTGAAGAGCGTGCATATCCCCAATTCGGACGGACAGGTGGGCATTGAATTCGCCCTGGCCATGGGTGCGGTGCTTGGAGACAGCGAGAAGAAACTTATGGTCTTTGCCGATGTGAAGAAGGAAGATCTTCCGAAGGTGCAGGCCTATGTGGCGAGGTGCAAGACAGGCATCCATCTGGAAAAGAACGTGCCGAAGCTTTACATAAGGCTTGAGGGCACATGCGGGGAAGACAAGGCTCTGGTGGAGCTGATAGATCTTCATACCAATGTTACGCGCATATGGTTGAACGGCAAAAGCCTTATGGGTGAGGGTGATACCTCCTGCCAGGAGAACCGCATTGCGGTGTCGGAGAATTATACGGACAGGAGTTTCCTTACCATAGACCTCATATGCAGGATGGCCTCGGAGATAGACCTGGACGATATCAGTGAACTGTTCGGGAAGGTTATAGAATACAACAGCGCCATTGCCGAAGAGGGCCTCAGGAACGAGTGGGGCATTGCCATAGGAAAGACCATATATGAAGGCATTGCAGACGGCAGTTACGGCAACGACCTGCGCAACAACCTAAGCGGCTTTGCCGCGGCGGGAAGTGATGCCAGGATGAACGGCTGTCCGCTTCCGGTGATGACTACAAGCGGCAGCGGAAACCAGGGCATGACCTGTTCCCTTCCGGTGATACGCTTCTGCCAGTTCAAGAATCTTGGCCGCGAGGCAATGATACGCGGCCTTTTCGTTTCCCACCTCATAACCATCCATATCACGGAATCCATAGGAAGGCTTAGCGCCTATTGCGGCGCCGTTGCTGCAAGTGCAGGCGTAAGCGGTGCCCTGTGCTATATGGACGGCCTTTCGGTGGAGCAGGTGGAGATGGCCGTTCAGACCACCCTTGCAACAATTTCTGGCGTGATATGCGACGGAGCCAAAAGTTCCTGCGCCACAAAGATTGCCACAGGCGTTTCATCGGCCGTTGATGCCTATTTTGCCGCAAAGAAGGGCAGGGGCTTCAATAATGGCGAGGGCATTGTGGGCTGCGATATAGAAAGCACCATCAGCCACGTGGGAACTTTGGGCTGCGATGGTATGAGCACCACCGATGACGTCATCCTGGACATCATGTTGAAAAACTGACATACGAAAAAGGGCTGACTTGCGTCAGCCTTTTTTGTGACCCCTGGGCGAATCGAACGCCCATCGTGGGAACCGGAATCCCAAATTTTATCCATTAAACTAAGGGGCCGTTTAACTTGTGCAAAGTTAGCATAATTTTATTAAATTTGCGTCCGATTTTAAAAAGACAATTATGCAGATACTTTGGACTATACTGTTGCTTATACTTTCCAATATTTTCATGACCTTCGCCTGGTATGGCCACCTGAAGCTTCAGGAAATGAATATAAGCACTTCTTGGCCGCTGATAGGCATCATTCTTTTTTCCTGGGGAATTGCCCTGTTCGAGTACATCTGCCAGGTGCCGGCAAACAGGATAGGAAGCCAGATAAATGGCGGCCCCTTCTCACTTGTCCAGCTTAAGGTTATCCAGGAGGTGGTGTCCCTTACCGTGTTCAGCTGCATAGTCATCTTCTGTTTCAAGGGAGAGACAATTCAGTGGAATCACATCGCTGCCTTCTTCTGCCTTATCCTGGCAGTCTTCTTCGTATTTTTGAAGTAAGAAGTTAAAGGAGTTTGCACTCTTCTTCCGCGGCGATGAAACCCTGGTCCTGGGGCAGGATGCGGCCTGATGCAACGGCTCCGGCGCCTGCTGCAACGGCAAGACGGTCGCAACGCTCGTTCAGAGGGTTGGATGCATGGCCCTTCACCCAGTGGAAGCTTACCTTGTGCTTGGGATAAATCTGCAGGAATCTCTGCCACAGGTCCACGTTCTTCACCTTTTTGAAACCGGTTTTCACCCATTTCTGCAGCCAGCCTTCGTTAAGGGCCTTCACCACATAGGTGCTGTCGCTGTAGACGTTAACTTCGGCATTCTCCCACTTGATGCTTTCAAGCCCCACGATTACGGCCAGCAGTTCCATGCGGTTGTTGGTTGTGCGGGCAAAGCCGGCACTAAGCTCCTTTTCCAGGCCGTTGCACTGAAGAATAATCCCGTAGCCGCCAGGCCCGGGATTACCACTGCACGCTCCATCGGTGTATAATGTGATGGGGGGTCTATTCATTTACGTCGCCTTTCTCCGAGAATCCTTCAACCTTTGTCTTCAGCACCGGACGGGAGTCAATAAGAGACTTGTGCTCGGCACGTTTGTGGAAGACGTCTATTGCGGTGTAGATTGCGGAAATCATGCTTCTAGGGTCTGCCTCGTCGCGGCCGGCAAGCTCGTAGGCTGTGCCGTGGTCCGGAGATGTGCGCACTATAGGCAAACCGGCTGTATAGTTTACGCCCAGCTCGAATGCAAGAGCCTTGAAAGGAGTGAGTCCCTGGTCGTGATACATCGCAAGAATGGCATCAAACCTGTTGTAGTTGCCGAGGCCGAAGAAGCCGTCAGGAGAATACGGGCCGAAGGCCATGATGCCCTCGTTCTGGGCCTGCTGCACTGCAGGAAGTATGGTTGTCTGCTCCTCGTCGCCAATCAGGCCGCCGTCACCGCAGTGAGGATTCAGGCCAAGCACTGCAATCTTGGGATCGTAGATGCCGAAGTCTTTCTCCAGCGAGGCCTTCATCAGGCGCAGCTTGTTCACGAGAAGGTCTTTTGTGATGGCTTTCGGAACCTCGCGCAAAGGGATGTGCTGGGTTGCAACGGCAATTTTCAGATTGTCGGCCACCATAAGCATAACAGCGTCGTTCACGCCGAAAGCCTTCTCCAGGAACTCTGTGTGGCCGGTGAAACCGAAACCTTCCGCGTTCATGGCCCTCTTGTTGAAAGGAGCTGTAACTATGACGTCAATCTTGCCGGCCTTGGCATCGGCCACAGCGCACTCCAGCGCCTTCATTGCCGCCTTTGCGGATTCCGGTGTGGGCTGTCCCGGCTCCACATAGATGTTGTCCGGCAGACAGTTCACTATGTTCACAATCTTCTGTTTCGCATCCTTTGCATCGGAGATGAGATTGGTGTTGATATGTTCTATGTTGTGAAGTGTCTTTTTGTAGAAGCTGAAAAGTTTAGGGGAACCGTAGATGACGGGAGTGCACAAATCAAGCATGCGCTCATCGGCCAGCGCCTTGATGATTACCTCGTAGCCAATTCCGTTGCCGTCTCCCTGGGTGATACCCACTACTATCTTTTTATTCATAATTATACGTATAAGTGTTTGTACAAAGATAATAAAATTAAGTATATTTGTGCAAATGGAAATCCAGTATCTGAAGGGTGTGGGAACCAAAAGGGCTGCACTGCTCAAGTCTGAACTGGGGCTTGAGAGCATAGAGGACCTCCTTCATTTCTATCCCACACGCTACATAGACCGCAGTTGCTTTGTGCGTATCGCAGATGTCGTGCCCGATGCGGCATACATACAGATACGTGCAAGGGTGGTGAGGAAGGACCAGATGCCCAAGCGCCTTAGCGTATGGGTGGAGGATGACAGCGGACGCATGGAGCTGGTATTCTTCAAGGGTGTGAAGTATGTGGCCGCAAAACTGGAACCGGGCCTGGAGTTCGTCTTCTTCGGCAAGCCTTCGGTGTTCAACGGGGTCATAAACCTTGTGCACCCGGAGATAGATCCGGCAGCGGACGATATGCTTTCCGGCAAGATGACGGGAATCTATCCTTCAACGGAGAAGCTGCGCAATGCCGGTGTCACCGCAAAGGTGATGAACAAGATAATGTCTTCCGCACTTGCGGTTGGCCTTGCCGGTGTGAAGGAGAATCTTCCGGACTATGTGCTTAAGGGAAAGCAACTTGTGCCCATTCACTTCGCGTTGCGGAATATACATTTCCCGGATTCGGCCGATGCCCTTGTGAAGGCGCAGCGCAGGCTGAAGTTCGAGGAACTGTTCCTGCTGCAGCTGTCCCTTCTGAAGGCAAAATACATACGCATGCGCGGCAGCAACGGCATAGTGATGGACAAGGTGGGCGCGGATTTCAACGCCTGCTATAATGCCCTGCCATATTCCCTTACCGGGGCCCAGAAAAGGGTGATAAAGGAGATAAGGGAGGATTTCAGAAGCGGACGCCAGATGAACAGGCTGCTGCAGGGCGATGTGGGCAGCGGAAAGACCATGGTGGCTGTGCTGTCGGCCCTAATGGCCTACGGCTACGGATACCAGAGTTGCATCATGGCCCCAACAGAGGTATTGGCCCAGCAGCATTACCGCAATATCTGCAAGTACCTGGCCCCGACGGGTGTCAGGTGCGCACTGCTTACCGGCAGCACGAAAACTGCCGAAAGAAGGGAGATTCATGCCGGACTGGAGGACGGGAGCATAGGGATAATAGTGGGAACGCACGCCCTTATAGAGGAAAATGTGGTTTTCCATAACCTGGGCTATGCCGTGATAGACGAGCAGCACCGCTTTGGCGTGGACCAGCGCGCCCGCCTGTGGAGCAAGCGCAGCGACGGTTTCCTGCCTCATGTCCTGGTGATGACCGCAACCCCTATCCCGCGCACCCTGGCCATGACGCTGTATGGAGATCTTGATGTTAGCGTCCTGGACGAGATGCCTCCGGGCCGAACTCCCATCATAACCAAACACTGCTATGAAGACAAGCGCAACGCCGTGTTCAAGTTCATGAAGGAGCAGATTGCCCTGGGCCGTCAGATATTTGTGGTGTATCCGCTGATTTTCGAGAGCGAAAAGATGGACTACAAGAACCTGGAAGTGGGTTTCGAGCAGATTGCAACGGCCTTCCGTCTGGAAGACGGCTACAAGGTGGCCATAGTCCACGGCCAGCAGAGCATACAGGACAAGGATTTCAACATGCAGGCCTTTGTGGCCGGAAGGGCCAATATCATGGTGGCAACATCGGTGATAGAAGTGGGTGTGGATGTGCCCAATGCCACGGTTATGGTCATAGAAAGTGCGGAACGCTTCGGCCTGGCACAGCTGCACCAGCTGCGCGGACGTGTGGGAAGGGGCAGCAACCAGAGCTATTGTCTGCTGATGACCGATTACAAGCTTTCAAAGGAAAGCAAGAGACGCATAGAGCTGATGTGCGCCACGGACAACGGCTTTGAACTGGCCGAAGAGGATATGAAGTTGCGCGGCCCTGGAGACCTGGAGGGAACGGCACAGAGCGGCATGCCTATAGAGCTGAACATTGCTTCTCTGGCAAAGGACGGTCTTATCCTAAGTGATGCCAGGGACTATGCGGCGCGCATTCTGGAACGTGATCCCATGCTGTCCAATCCGTTGAACGCCCCCTTGGTGGAGGCGCTCAAAAGCGGGAAATACAATCTTAAGGACTACAGCGTAATTTCCTAGCGCCCAAGTCTCCTGTAGAAATTGCTGATTATGTGAAACAGGCTGTGGAAAGGCCACAGCGGGAAGAACGGCAGGCTTATGCAGTAGGGGAGGGTGAGGCTCCAGCCCAGGTCTTCCATGTTCCTTTTGATGATGGCTGTGGGGATGAGGATTATCAGTGAAGCCGCTGCGCAGCACAGCCACAACGGGAATAGCAGCGCGGCAAGAATGATGTTTGGCAGATTCGCCTTATATGGCTTTTCAACTCCCATTTCTTTTGTGAGGGAGGTGACTGCCTGCTGGCACTGGTGCGTAAGCTCCAGAATGTCTGCATCGGCCGAAACGGGGATGGCTTTTCCTATGTTAACGCAGGTATCGCTGCAATAGCGGAAGATGTTCTTGTGCTCCAGGCCGAAGGGGAGTATGTACACCTGCTCTCCGGGCATCTGGGCGGCGGAAACAGCAATCCTGGCCGCACCTTTCTTGAAAGGATGAACCTCGTAGTCCGGAAAATGGGTTCCTTCCGGAAACAGGGCGAAGGCGGCTCCCTGCTGCAGTATGCCGTTTATCCTTTTGAATGTTTCCAGGTTTTCCAGCACAGCCTCCCTGCCGTCACGGGCGCGGCCCATAGGGAGTATCTTTGCGTATGAAAGAAGGGTGCCTGCAACCGGATTGTCAAAAATATCTTTCCTGGCCCCGAAATACATTGTGAAGGGGGAGGCAAGCAATATTGCCATCGGGTCCATCATGCCGGTGGAATGATTTGCAACAATGATGAAGCGTCCCTTTGAAGGGATGTTCTCACGTCCTTTCACTTCAAATCTTCTCCATCCCAGTCTTGCACAGAGGGCAAGATATGCTTTGGCTATTCTATATCCTGAATCTTTCATTTTTATGCAAAAAAAAATCGGGACAAAGATAGCTAAAATAGAATTGAATTTTAGTAAATTTGCACACTATGCGCAATTATATGAAAAACTTTGGCTTGTTTGCGGTGTTCTTCACCCTTCTTCTGGTTTCCTGCAAAAAGGAAAATACGGACCAGGAACAACACATGAGAGGAGAAATCGTCTCCATGGACCATGTGGGAGACCTGGATCTGGACAAAATTCGTGATTTTATAGGCCCTAAGGTAATGATAGACAGTCTGGGTTATGCAGACAAACTGAAATATGAGGTCTCCGTATGGAAACTTTCATACTACACTCTGTATGAGCAGAAGGATATTGTTCTTACCAGAGCCCTTCTGCTGGTTCCGAAAGGGGTGGAGGAGTATCGTCTTGCTGCGGTGATGCATGGAACCGTTGTGCCAATGGAGATCATAACTTCCACCTTTCCCATAGGTATTCCAACGGATTTTGATTGCGTGAACGGTTCGCAGGATGTAAGGGAAATGGGCCTGCCCATTGCAGCTTCCGGTTTCTGCGTGGTGATGCCGGACTATACCGGTTACGGCCCCACAAAAGACAGGGATCACCCCTTCATATATTTCCCAGAACTTATCAAGAGCGCATACGATGGCATAATCTGCGGCAGGGAGGCCTTGAAGCAGAATCTGGGAATTGATACTGGCAAGGATTTATGGCTGTGCGGCTGGAGCCAGGGTGCTGGACTTTCCCTTTACATGCAGAAGGAATTTGAAAACAATCCGCAGTACAAGGAGCATTTCAATGTCAAGGCGGTTAGTTGTGTTTCGGGGCCTTTCAACATGAAAGGGTATATGCGTTACGTTTTTGAAGAACCGGACAAGCTTCATACAATGATGATGCTGTACAGTTGGACAGCCTACGCGGTCAATCGCTTCTGTGAGAATTTGCAAAGGCCGATGGACCAGATTTTCCGCAATCCCATCTATGATCAGACAGACGCTTTCATGCTGATCGGCTCCAGTGCCGGAGAGGTTTTTACAGACTTCTTTATAAAGAATATGCTTAACGGTATAGATGTGGCTTTCAATAGTGTGATGGAGGACGTCAGTACAGTCATAGACAAGGATTTTGTATCACCGAGATGGAAGCCTGTGGCTCCCGTATATCTTCATCACGGCACTGCAGACACCTGGGTACCCTCTTTCAATTCGGTGGACGCATATAATCTTTTCAGCAGTCTGGGCTGCGATATCCAGCTGCATCTGTATGAGGGACAGGGACATCTTACGTTCATTCCGGTTTTTGCAGCAAAGACGGTTGAAGAATTTTATGAAAACCTCTAGGCTATGAAGAGAACTGCATTGATATTGATCTTTATTCTGCTATGCGTGAATTCCTTTGCACAGATTTTTCAACTGAAGACGGACTTCCTTCAGGAAATCACGCATTATAATCCGGCTGTAAATACAGTGTCTGATGGTGCCTACCTGAAACTTTATTCCCAGTATGCGTTAAAAATGCCGGCTTTGTCCGGGAAGAATCCTCTGGATATTGATGTTGCCTTCATGCTGGCCAAGGGAAACAATGCCGTGTTCGGCAGTCTGGATCATGACGGATATTCATATTTCAACACTCATTCCGTGAGCTTGGGCTACAATCATGTGTGGAAGGGACTTGGGAACGGACATCACAGCGTTTCTCTGGGAGGACGCTTTATTCTGGGCCTGAACAATATAGATTTTTCCAAGCTGGCATATGGAGACAGTGGAAAAAAGATGCTGTATACACCTGATCTTGATTTCGGTTTTGAGTATACATACAAGTTCTTCCACCTGGGAGCATCAATAAAGAACCTTGTTTCCACAAGCAAAAAATACGATGGTATTGAATATGTGAGGTGGCCAAGGGCATATTTCCTGCACATGGTGTTCGATGCGGATATTGTCAAGGATAAATTTACAATGGTACCATACCTGCTGTTTGGATACTATCAGGGAATCTATTCTGTATTCGGACTGGATTTCCGCCTGTTCAAGAACTTCCGCATCAACTATTCCTTACGTGTGCCGGATCTTCACAGCAATGTGAACGTGGGTGTGAACATTGCTTCTTGGGTGGATATTCATGCGGGATATTCGCTTTCTTCGCAGCACAAATATTCATACGTGAATCTTTCCTTTATCATAAAATTAAAAAACTTCTGATAATATGGCTTCAAAAGTTTATTTCGGCAACTTGCGCACAAGTGCCCAGACCGGAAACCTGCTTTCAAAGCTCCGCAGAATGGTGGAGACCGCAGGCATAGGAAATATAGATTTCAAAGACAAATATGTCGCAATAAAGATTCACTTCGGAGAGTATGGCAATATGGCCTACATACGTCCGAACTATGCAGCCGTTATTGTTGATGTTATAAAGAAACTTGGCGGCAAGCCTTTCCTCACCGATTCCAACACCCTTTACACAGGCAGCCGCAGCAACGCCGTGGACCATCTGAACACTGCCAATGTGAACGGTTTCAACCGCATCGTTACGGGTTGTGATGTTATTATCGCCGACGGCCTCAAGGGCACAGAGGAGAGGGCGGTGAATGTTGGCGGCAAATACTGCGAGGCTCCGCTCATCGGTTCGGCCATTGCTGATGCAGACATTGTTATAAGCATGAATCATTTCAAGGGCCACGAGCAGGCAGGCTTCGGCGGTGCGCTTAAGAACCTTGGCATGGGCAGTGGCAGTGTTGCGGGCAAAAAAGAGATGCACAGCACCGCACAGCCAAGGATTGAGGCTTCCAACTGCATAGGTTGCGGCATATGTGCCGATAACTGCCGTCACGGTGCGCTGGAGATTGTGGACGGTCTTGCTTGCATCAATTACGAGAATTGCGTGGGTTGCGGCCAGTGTGTTGCCCTTTGCCCTAACCAGGCTGCTCTTCCAGGCAGTACTGAAAGCTCCAAGATTCTGAATTACAAGATTGACGAATATGCAAAGGCTGTTCTGAAGGACAAGCCTAACTTCCATATCTCCTTCATCATGAATGTGAGTCCGGAGTGCGACTGTTGGGCACATAACGATGCAGCCATCGTGCCGGACCTTGGTATCGCCTGCAGTTTCGACCCCGTTGCCCTGGACCAGGCTTGTGCCGATATGGTGAATGCAGCTCCTGTTCTTTCAACCACCAATGTCCTTCATGACAAGGAGCAGCACTCCTGCTCTTGCGGCTGCCAGGACGCTCACCATCATCACCAGGACGACAAGTTCCGCATGATGCATCCGGACACAGATTGGAAGGCCGGCCTTGACTATGCAGAGCAGCTTGGCCTTGGCACCTGCAGCTACGAGCTTGTGAGGATAGATTAAGTCCAATTTTTAAATTCCAGATATAGTGAAAGCAATTAACAGAATTTCGGGCTTTGCATGCATCGTTGCATCGGCCCTGATGATGAATTCAACAGATCTTTTTGCGTGGGGCCAGAAAGGCCATGATATCACCTGCGCTGTTGCACGTGAGCACCTTACAAAGAAGGCGGCAAAGAAGATAGACCAGATTCTGGACGGAAAATCCATTGTATACTGGTCTTCGTGGATGGATAACGCCAGCCACACTCCGGAGTTTGCCTATACAAAAACCTGGCATTACAAAAACATTGATGCCGATGAGGCTTATGAGACTGCATATCAGGAGCCTGCCGGTGATGTCCTCACTGCAATCGAGGCCCAGATTGCGGCTTTGAAGAGCGGTACTCTTAACAAGGAGGCCCAGGCCCTTGCACTTAAGATGCTTGTGCATTTTGTGGGTGACCTTCATTGCCCCATGCATATGGCTCACAGATCGGACCGCGGTGGCAACAACCATCAGGTGCAGTTCTTCAATCAGTCCAGGAACCTGCATTCCATTTGGGATAGCGGCGTTATAGACAATGCGCGCAAGTGGACTTATACAGAGTGGGCGCAGGAGATAGACACCGTGAGCAAGAAGGAGATTGAGGCTATCGTGGCAGGAACTCCTGCACAGTGGGGAAAAGAGACCTTTGAGATTGCCACAAGGATTTATGAGGGCACTCCGAAGGGTTCCAAACTGTCTTACGACTATGTGAATGAGTGGTCTCCGGTTGTGGAGCAGCAGCTTCTTGCCGGCGGTCTCCGTCTTGCAAGGATCCTTAACGAGATCTTCAAGTAAAAAAATTATTCTTTTTTCTCTGCAGCCTTGGCGGCGCGGCGTTTCCAGCGTTCTTTGGCAAGCTGCTGCATATCGCGCACCGCATCCTGCTCGTCCACAATCTCGTCTCCCAGCAGGGTCTCAATGATATCCTCCAGGGTAAGAATTCCCTGGAAACTGCCATATTCGTTTATGATGATGGCAATCTGTTCGTCTTTTTCCAGCATCTCCTCCCAGATGTCGTCCAGGGTGGCATCCTCGTGGAAAGAGGCTATGTCCCTTTTTATGCTGCCCAGGGTTACGTCCGGTTTATCTTCGGCCATAAGCTGGAGGGCCTCCATGCGGAGGATATAGCCGGTGATGTATTCGTCATCGCCTGCATACACCGGAATGCGGGAGTGGTGCAGATAGCGTTTGTCCTGATAGAATTTGCCCACTTTCATGCTTTCCGGGGCAATGTCACAGACCACGCGCGGGGTCATTGCGCTTGTGGCTGTGGTTTCGTCCATGCTTATGAGGTTCTGGATAATCTCGTTCTCGTCCTCGTCTAGCTCTCCGGATTCCTCTGCCACATCGGCCATGGAGCTGATTTCCTCCCTGCTTATGGAGTTGGCCTCACTTTCTTTAGGAGTGATTATCTTCTGCAGGAATTCCACGCACACTACGATAGGGTACATAAGCCAGATAAGTATTCTTATTGTTCTGGCGGTGAAACCCATAAGGTTTTTCCAATATGTCGTGCCTATGGTTTTCGGAATGATTTCGGAAAAGATGAGGATGAGTACGGTTACGATGGCACTCACAAGGCCGAACCATTCGCTGCCGAAAAGCTGGGTTGCCTCTTTGCCAACACCGGCCGCACCAATTGTGTTTGCAATGGTGTTGAGGCTTAGGATTGCCGCAATAGGCCGTCCGCTGTCCTGTTTGAATTTCTTCATGAGGCCGGCTGCTTTGAAGCCTTCATCCTCACGCATGGTGATATAAGAGATGGGTGTGCTCATAAGAGTGGCCTCAAGGACAGAGCAGAGAGCCGATACAAGCATTGCACCCAATAGGTAAAACAATAACGCTGCCATAATTAAGGCTGCAAAGATAATCAAATATATTCTAATTATCCAGATAAGATGCGAATATCCTTGCCGCGCTTTCCACTTTTGCCACGCAAGGACGCTTTTTGTAATATTCCGCATTGCGGACGTCAGGCACGAAATTGCCCGGAGGCACTGCTCCCTTGATGCCCAGCAGTTCTGCGCATATCACGCTGCCGTTCTCTTTCCTGAATTCTTCCAGAAGTTCCTGCACCACGCGGTAGCAATTCGCTTTTCCCTGGGCATCGGACCCGTCTGTCTGGCCATCTTTCATGCCGGCAAGGATAACAAGGCCCGATACTGCACCGCACATCATCCTAAGGCGTCCCACACCTCCGCCGAAGCCTGCGGCCACCAGTTTTGCCTGCTGGTCCGTGAAACCGTAAAGGTCTGCAAATGCTGCAACCACGCTCTGGCAGCATCCATATCCTGCCATGAAATTCTCCACGGCTCGCTGCACTCTCTGTTGAAGTTCCTCTTTCATCCTGCAAATATAACTCCGATTTCCCTGCTTTCCTCTTTTTAGATGAAAATAATAGCAATCGCGTGTCTTTCTCTAAAAAAAGCGCCTCGTATCCACAAAAACCGCCTTCCTTGTGGACAGAACAGCATTTTCGGACGAAATTATCAGGATCGCGGTGCCCCAGGGCTTGCCACCACCATCATCCAATCCCCAGCCTCACTTTTGTGGAATGGCTGGGGATTCGCATGTTGGTTTCACGAGCTGTGTTCATAGGTGGTGTCTCCAGCCTCGCCCCAAAAATGAGGCTGGGGATTTCG
>JAKSKO010000001.1 GCA_024401715.1 Bacteroidales bacterium | reverse complement strand
AAGACCTCCCTTCAGTTGAAAGCATCAAGCTGGTAGAAAAGAAACAGAAGCAGATTGAGAAAGCCAACCAGAAACTGATTGACTCCAAGAAAGAGTCACAGAATAACAGGTAAAATTCTTCTGCCCACAAAACTGTCCCTTTTTGTGGAGAGGGCCAGTTCACATATTGGAGGTTATTCTGCTTTCCGGGCCTTTCGGATTCGGATGAAGTCGCTGATGAGTTCGGCCAGCATCATTGCCAGGAAAACAAGCATTACAACCCCCTCCCAATAATCGGACACCTTCGCACTGCGGTCGCCCATTGCAATCTGGAGCATTACCAGCGAAATGCCCACACCTGTGGTGATGCAAAGCATTATGGTTTCGATGAAGAAGCACGCCAGGCGCTTGACTGTGAACTGCGTGAAGAAATGTGTCAT
The DNA here is from genome assembly GCA_024401715.1 of Bacteroidales bacterium. GTDB lineage: Bacteria > Bacteroidota > Bacteroidia > Bacteroidales > UBA932 > Cryptobacteroides. The sequence goes on along the minus strand of JAKSKO010000001.1, from coordinate 109,472 downwards.
CAGCCAGCATGCGCCAACGGTGAATATCAAGGAGAAGAGACGCTGGATCTCAAATTCAAGGAATACGCTTTTGTCTCCCCACTGGGTGGCGGCTCCGTCCCAGTCGTGCATGGTGGGGATACGGTCCGGCAGGGCGCTATAGTTGGGGTATACAAAGTAATAGTCTATCATGGTGGCTGCGATGGAGAGAATTATTGCCATCCACACGCGGTTGCGCAAGCCTTTTTCCGTTGTTGCATCCATGGCCAGCATAGCCTTGCCCGCCCCTTTTTTGATTGTCTCCCAATTCATAATCGTTATATATTCCATTCCAGGCAAATATGGCAAAATTCCGTAATAAAATTGTAATTCTCAAACCAATGTTATACATTTGTGGTGGTGTATAACATAATGATATAATTCAGTAAAGAGTATATGATATCGCAAAGGGTAAAGGAACAGACGGCCTTCAGATTTGATCCAAGAATGATTTCCATGATGAAAACAAGGGCCAAAGCTCTTGGAAAGAGCGTAAATTCATATGTGACAGACCTTATTTCCGAAGACTTGCGCATGTCGTGCTCTCTGCCAAAGATAGACATTCCGGCGGTGTTTGATGAAGATGTCAAGGAAATGGCTGGCGCAATGCGCATTCCATCGGCCGATGATTTGAAAGGGGATGAAAGATTGGAGCGCATATGGATGCTGTAAAAATCTTCCTGGATACAAATATAGTCCTTGATTTTTTTACGGGACGTATGAATGATGACAGGGCAAAAACCATTGTGCAGATAGGGCGTGATTATCCGCAATTCGAATTGTGCATATCGGTACTTACGGCAGTAAAAGTTCTTTATGTTGCAAAGAAATATATGCCTTCCCTGCAGCCTGCAGATCTTGCCACTATGTTTACCATCCTGCCCCAGGATTATAAACAATACACCGATGCGATAGATCTGGGTTTGACCGATTTTGAAGACGCGTTGCAGGTTTCCTGCGCACTTAACAACTCTTCAATGTTCATGATTACAAGAAATCCCCATCTGAAGGCAGCGCCCATAGTCTGCTTTACGCCACAGGAATTCATAGAAGCGGTAAGGAATAACTGATACGGGCAAAGCGGGATGAAAATTATGAGTTACGTGAATAAATTGAAATACTTGATGGCCCTGGCCTCTGTCATGCTTGTCTCATGCAGGCAGGGTGAACTTTGCATACGCAGCCTTGGTGTTGTGCCCGATACCGGACAGGATGTTACGGCAGCTTTCCGAAATGCCCTGGAGCAGTGCCAGAACAATGACGTGAGGCTGTTGAGGCTGGAGGAGGGCGTATATGATTTCTGGCCGGAAGACGCGGTGGCGCGTGAGATCTTTGTCTCCAATACCAGCAGCCGGGAAGAGTGCCCGTCCAAAGTGAAGCATCTTGGCCTGCTGATAGAGGATATGCAGGACTTTACCATCGACGGAGGCGGTGCCACCCTTATGTTCCATGGCAAACAGACCATGATAGCCCTTATCCATTCCCGGAATATCACCCTTCGCAACTTCCACATCGACTGCCTGAGGCCCGGCGGTTCGGAGATGGTAATAGAGAAGGCGGAGGCAGGGGAGGTGGTGCTGCGTTTCAAGCGGGATTCGTGGTATGAAATAGGCCCGGAAGGGCAGTTGGAACTTGTTGGCGAGGGCTGGAAGACAGAGCATCCGCACTGCATAGAGTATGACCCGCAGCAGGACCGGATGTCTTATTCCGGGCATTGGGACCAGCTGCACGGCAGCATTGCAAGGGAGCTGGAGCCCGGACTTGTAAGCTTTGCAGTAGAAGATACGGACTCGTACAAGGTGGGCAATGTGATAACCGTCAGGGACAGGTATCGTGACGAAGTGGGCATACTCAACCTGGAAAACGAAGACGTGACATTCGAGGATGTGGACATACACTACCTTCACGCGATAGGTGTTGTAAGCCAGTTTTCAAGGAATGTGACAATGAGGCGTGTGCATTGCGAGCCTCGCGAGGGCAGCGGGCGCATTCTCTCTTCATCGGCCGATTTCTTCCACTTCAGCGGTTGCGCAGGCAAGGTGAATGTCATAGACTGCCGATTCTCCGGCGCCCAGGACGACCCCATTAATGTCCATGGCACCTATCTGAGGGTGGAGGAGATTCCGGCGGCGGACCAACTGCGCGTGCGCTTCATGCATCATCAGACCTACGGCATGCAGGCATTCTGGCCCGGGGATTCCGTCAGCTTCGTAAGCGCACAGAGCCTGAAAACCAAGGCCCAGGCGCTAATCAAAAAAGTGAAGCGTCTGAATGACTACGAAGTCCTGCTTACGCTTGAAAAGCCCGTCCCTGCCTGCGTTACCCCACTTGAGGACGTTGTGGAAAACCTCAGCTGGACACCGGAAGTTGAGATCCGCGGCTGCCGTTTCACCCGCACCAGCACACGCGGTACCCTGGTGTCCACTCCGCGCAAGGTTGTCATAGAGAACAATGATTACATACGCACAGGCATGAGCGCCATACTTATAAGCGGCGATGCGAACGGTTGGTATGAAAGCGGGGCCGTAAAGGATGTGCTGATACGCAACAACCGCTTCATAGACTGCGCCCGCAACGGAGGCCACCACGGCGCGGTAATCTCCATCGAACCCACAAACAGAACGGACGACCCTGCGTGCCCGGTGCATTCGGGAATTAAGATAATAGGCAACAGTTTCGAAACCTGGGGCAATGATCCCGTCTACGCCTATTCCGCCGGAGATGTCCTGATGGAAGGAAACGTGGTTACGGTGCGTTAAAGAAAGCTGATCTCGGCAGATTTCCCCTTCTTGAGATGGAATGACTGCGTCTTTTCTCCGTAGCGTACGGTGAAAGGAAGGCCGCTTCCGCTGGTGATAACGGCCTTTGTAAGCCTGCCGTCTTTCCACTCAATATCAACGGTGAAGTTGCCTCTGGCTTTCAGGCCCGTTATATGGCCCGATGGCCATGCAGCGGGAAGGGCAGGGAGGAGGTTTATGCAGCCGTCCTGGCTTTGGAGCAGCATCTCCGTTACTCCCGCAATGCCACCGAAGTTTCCGTCAATCTGGAAAGGAGGGTGTATATCCCAGAGATTGTCGGCAGTGCCGCTTTTCAGAAGGGTCTGGTAAAGGACATAGGAGTGGTCTCCCTCGTGAAGCCTTGCCCACTGGCACAGCTTCCAGCCCATGGACCAGCCTGTGGATTCGTCGCCCCTGTGCTCCAGGACAACTTTGGCGGCCTGTGCAAGTTCAGGCGTGGTCACAGGGGATATTGTCCTTCCCGGATGCAGGCCGAAGAGATGGTTCACGTGGCGGTGGTGGTCTGTGGGACTGTCGATATCCTTGCTCCATTCCAGCAGCTGTCCGTAACGTCCTATCTTGTATGGATACAGCTTGTCAAGTATGGATTTCCAAGTGCTTCGGGCCTCAGCATCGGTTTCCAGGACCTCTGCGGCGCATATTGCATCAAGCAGAATCTCCCGTATGACGGCATGTGCGAAGGTTGTGCCCTCGTCCGCGTGCCCGTGCTCGGGTGAAGAAGACGGATTAGCCATATAAAAGCCTTCCGGACTCATCCACAGGAAGTCTTCGCAGAATTCCGCACAGTCCTTGATAAGCGGGTAGGCTGTCTCTCTCAAAAATTTCTCGTCGCGTGTGAAATCGTAGTATTCCCACAGATGGGTGGCAAGCCATGAGGCTGCAACCGGATTGTAGTTCCATGATACGCTTTCGCCCGGCATAGGCGCGGCATATCCGTAGATGTTTGTGGAAATGGAGGCGGCCCATCCTCTGGCGTTCCAGTAGGCCCTGGCCGTTTCCGCCCCCGGCTTGCGCAGCATCTGAATATAGTCTGTGAGCGGCTGTGCGCACTCCGCCAGATTGTCCTGAAGTGCAGGCCAGTAGTTCATCTGGATGTTTATGTTGTTGTGATAGTCGGACATCCACGGTGCATCGGTGTTCTGGAGCCATATGCCTTGCAGGTTCGCAGGCATGTTGCCCGGCCTGGAGCATGCAATCAGAAGATATCGGCCGAAATGGAAGTACAGTTCCTCCAGGCCCTGGTCCTTGTTCCCGTTTCTGTAGGCTTCAAGTCTTTCGTCGGTGGGGAGGCCGCTGGAAGGGCCTTCAAGATGGAAATCAACCCTGCCGAACAGCTTCCTGTAATCGCTGATGTGTGCGCCAAGAAGCCTTTCCCAGCTGCCTGCCGCCTTCATCCATCCGGCCGTAGTTGCCAGTGGGTCCACTCCTGCGTATGCTTTGGGGTCGTTCTTGTCCGGGTCCAGATTCAGCTTGTAGTCCGTATCGGCCGTAAGGAAGATGTCTACGCACTCCGCCCCTTCTGCCAGTATGCATCCGTCTTCAACCCTTACGCTGCCTCCCTTTGCCTTCACCTTCACGCGTACGGCAAACTCCTGGCTGTTGTCCAGCAGACGGCCGTGGAAGCATATTCCGTCCGAAGAGTCTCGGCTTGTCTCTCCCTCGGCCAGAGGGCTGTGGGTGTAACGTATCACCAGATTCTGCTTTGCGTCCGAGCGGAAGCGCGCGGCAATGATATTCGCGGGGTAGGATGCGAAGAAAGTCCTCTCGTAGGATGCCCCGCCGGCTTTGAAGCATACGCGCGCAAGGGCATCGTCAATGTTCAGGCTGCGTGAATATCCGCTGATGCTGTCCTCGTCCAGCCCGGTCTCCACGGTAAGTTCGCCCAGGGTTGTGTATGTGCCGAAAAGATTGCCGTAGGCGGAATCTCCGTCTTCAGCGCCGGCTGCCGCATTGAAATTCGTTTCCAGAATCCTGTCGGCCTTCTTCAGGTCTCCTTTTGCCAGAGCCTCGCGCACCTGGGGCAGCACCTTCCAGCCTTCCTTGTTCACGTTCCAGTAGCGCTGCGGCCCGGCCTGGACTCCGGGACCTCCAAGCCACAGGGTCTTTTCGTTAAGGGTGAGCCTCTCGATTGCCACCGATCCCATGACGTTCGCGCCTATGGAACCATTTCCGATGGGCAGGGAACGGGCCTCCCACTGGGCGTTGAAACTCATTGTGCCTGCGCTTGATTGCTTGCCGTCATAATCCGGCTCATTCTCCTGTATCCAAGGGAATGGCCTTTCCGATGTGCAGGGCTCGTCGAACCATATCGTGTGCTGCGCCCCGGCCGTGAAAGCGGCGGCCAGCAGGGTAGTGGTGGCTATGATTCTCATTGTGATTTTCATTATGATTTTCATTTTGACAGCGATTTCTCCTAAATATATCGTTATTTTTCGGACGAAGTAAATAATTGATTGAAAAATATCGTTTTGTTTTCATATATTAGCGCAAACAGTAACTATTACGCATATGAAACGCGCTATAATTTCCCTGATCGCAATTTTGTCTGCCATGTCTGTTTTTGCGCAGGATAACGGTAAGTCAAAATACAATCTTCCATACAAAAATACGTATAACAAAGAGCCTCTGGTAACAGAGAATGCCTATAGGACGGCAAAGCCGCACAGCCTGAAGCCCCTGTCTTTCCAGGAAGCCGTGAAGAAACTGCCTTCGCCGGTGTGGAAAGGCCACGAGACAGAGGTGGCCATGTACTGGAAAGCCTGGGAGATTGCCTGGGGAAACATACGCCAGCCTGAGGCGGGTTCCGGCTTCGTTTCTCCATATCTGGACATAGCCTATAACGGCAACATCTTCATGTGGGACATGTCGTTCATGATGATGTTCGCCCATTATGGCAACCAGGTGTTCCCGTTTGTGAACTCCATGGACAACTTCTACTCCCACCAGCATCCGGACGGCTTCATATGCCGTGAGATACGTGCCGACGGTTCGGACTGTTTCGAGCGTTACGACCCCGTTAGCACCGGTCCAAACCTTCTGCCAATGGCGGAGATGAAGTTTTTCCGCCAGTACGGCGACGAGGAAAGGCTGCATTCCATCTTCTCTGCCCTGTGCGCATACAACAGGTGGCTGCAACTGAACCGCACCTGGCCGGACGGCTCCTATTGGTCCAGCGGATGGGGAACAGGCATGGACAACCTTCCGAGGGTGAAATCCAACTACAACCCAATCTACAGTCACGGCCACATGACCTGGCTGGACACCTGCCTGCAGCAGTGGATGGTGGACAAGATGCTGCTGGACATGGGCTTCTATATTGAAAGGTGGCAGGAGATAGAGGACTTTGAGGACGAGATGAAGTTCCTTAAGACCTATATCAACGAGAAGCTTTGGGACGAGCAGACCGGCTTCCTCTATGACCGATATGCCGACGGCAGCCTTTGCCCTACGAAGAGCATAGCCGCATTCTGGGCGCTCCAGACCGATGTCCTGGACAAGGACAGGCTGGACAGACTGGTTTCCCATCTTAACGACACCACCGAGTTCGCCCGCACCCACATGGTTCCTTCCCTGTCGGCCGACCATCCGAAATACAACGAGAAGGGCCGCTACTGGCAGGGCGGTGTATGGCCGGGAACCAATTATATGGTGATTGACGGCCTCTACAAGAAAGGCTACAAAGACATGGCTTACAAGGTGGCTGCAAACGATTATGCAAACATCCTGCAGATATTCAAGGATACAGGCACTTTCTGGGAGTATTGCTCTCCCGAGAGCGCAGAGCAGGGCTTCATGGCAAGAAGCAAGTTCGTGGGCTGGGGAGGTCTTCCTCCCATTGCGGAGTTCATTGAATATATCCTGGGCATTCATTCGGATTGCGCGGAAGGCACAATCACCTGGGAGATGCACCAGAGCGAGGAGCACGGAATGAACAACCTTCCTTTCGGCAAGACAGGGCAGGTTTCACTTTGCGCAGCGGCACGCCGAAGCGAAGACCAGGCACCCGTTATCACAGTCAGCTCCAACGTGGAGTTCGACCTTGTGGTGAACTGGGGTAACGGCAACAGCGGCAAGGTGCACGTGATGCCGGGCAAGAATCAGACTGTAAGACTATAAAGCGGAGGCACTATGATACGCGTGGTTTTGATGACGGACTTCTCTGAAGCGTATGCAAACAAGATAATAAAGGGACTGGCTTCTTATTCTTTCGAGCGCAACCCTATTGTGCTGTGCAAGATGCCAATGTCCGTATATGCATCCGGCGGCATAGAGAAGGTGCTGGAGTTCGCAGTGAAATGGAAGGCGGACGCAATCATCGGCCAGTTTCACGAGAAGGAGAATCTGGACATTTTCAAACAGAACGGTATCATAGTGGTTTCGCAGGACTACAGGGTGCGTTTCAAGGGCATCACCAACATCACTGCGGATTATGTGGAGCAGGGACGCGAGGCTGCCCGCTATTTCATAAAGCAGGGCGTGAGGAACTTCGGCTTTTACGGGCTTTCCGGCATGGTGTGGTCCGATGAAAGGAGGGACGGTTTCCTGGCCGAGATATCAAAATCCGTAAGCGGAGCCACAGTTTCCATAACGGAACGCTCTTCCATGGACGAGATCTGGTGGTATGACCTCAGCAAGCTCACCGCGTGGCTGAAGAGTCTGATAAAACCGGTGGCAATCCTTGCCTGCGACGACAACATGGCCTTCCATATAATAGAGGCCTGCAATCAGGCGAACGATCCGGGTCTGCGAATTCCGGACGATGTGATGCTGCTGGGCGTGGATGACGACGAGCCTTTGTGCCTGATGTGCTCGCCTACGCTAAGTTCCTTCAACACCCTGGCGGAAAGGGCCGGATTCTTCGTGGCAAAGCAGCTTGACGAGAGGATGAAGCTGCCTATGGAGGAAAGGATGGCGGCCTATGCCGATGTGAACGTTATGCCCGGGCCTATCGTCACAAGGAAATCCACCGATATCTTTTTCAACGAAAACCCTTACGTGAAGAAGGTGTGCGACTATATTCGCGGGCATTACACAGAGAATGTGAAGGTGGACGACCTGGTGGATCTGGTGCCAATGTCACGCCGCATGCTGGAAAAGCTTTTCCTGCGCGAGATGAAGGTGAGCATACATCAGTTCATCATAAAACTGCGTGTGGACAAGATGATTTCCCTTATGAACAAGGGAAACTCCCCTCAGGAGGCAGCAGACGCAATGGGAATGGACCCGAAGGCATTGTCCAGGAGTTTCAAGATGGTGATGGGAGTGCCTCCTACAGAATATAAAAAGAGTCTTGCAAAAAAACGGGAGAGTCTATAGCCTCACTCCAAGTCCCAGGCCCAGAATGTGTCTTGAGGGCTTTCCGGACATAAGATAATACATGTAATATACATCTGCGTACAGGAACTTCCATATGGCAATCTCGCTGCCTATGTAATGCCTGCTCTTTTCCCATCCCTTTCCGCCGATGAAAATCTCATAGGAACAGTAGGGTTCCATCTTTATGCTTTCTATCGCGTATGATACCTTGAACATCGTACGCGATGTCCATTTCATCTTCTTTGTCTCAAAGGTGTATTCGCCGATGGGAAGTTCCCTTACGGAGAACTGCAGCGGGCCGTGGCCAAGGATGAAGGTGACATAGGGCCTGAAGGTGAGCTGGGTGGTTTTGTCCCCGCACATCACTATCTCCGAAGCGTAGCCGGCCTTCATGAATTTGAAAGGCCTGTATTCCACCGAGGGCATCACATAGGCGCAGTCCAGACCACGGGCATTGTCTAGGGAACGGTGCTCTGCCATCACGCCCACCTTCCATTTGTCTGCAACGCGGAATGAAGACGTAAGGGAGCTCCAGATGCCGAAATCGTCCTTGCCCTGCGCGGAAAGCAGAGCCGGGAAAAACAGGAGAGCCAGAATGTATGTCCACTTTTTCATAAAACTTCTGATTTTTCGCAAAAATAAACAATTATTACGCAATTTGTTAATTGCGCAACTGTTTCCTATATATATTTTCGCTTTTTGTTCTAAATCAGTCGCAAAATGGGGGGGGTACGGATTTGCATAATCGATAAATTTGTAAAAAGCAGAAATGCAGAGTAACAAGTGTTAAAGTATTATGGCTATGAGAATTGCAGTAGATGTAGGGGGAACAAAGATAAGAGTCGGCCTCATTTCAGAGGACGGACGTGTTCTGGAGACGAAAAAAGCGGCATGCCCAAGCAAATCTTCCAAACTTGAGGTAGTGGACTATATTGCGGACATGGTTGATTCCTTCTTTTCCGAAAAGGTGGAGGCGATAGGAATTGGAATTCCGGCCATTGTTGACGAGAATGGTGTAGTGCATGACTGCGTGAATATCCCGTCATGGGACGTAGTTGACCTTAAAACCCTTTTCCAGGAGCGTTTCAATGTGCCGGTATCGGTGAAGAACGATTGCAACTGTTATGCACTGGGAATCAAGGCGTCCGAGGGACGTGAATATGACAATATCGTATGCATCATGCTGGGCACCGGACTTGGAGCCGGCCTTATAATAAACGGAGAGCTTTACACAGGAGCTGTGAGCTGTGCAGGAGAGATTGGCGAGATAAAATATAAGGACAGTAATTATGAGTCCTATTGCAGCAGCCATTTCTTCAAGGCCAAAGGCACATCGGGACGCGATGCCTTCAAGGCTGCGCAGCAGAACGATCCCGTGGCTCTGGAGCAGTGGAAGGAGTTCGGGCAGCATGTGGGGGAACTTATAGAGATGGCCACCCTTGCCTACAGCCCCCAGGCGATATATATAGGAGGAAGCATAGCCGGTGCCTATCCTTATTTCGAGGCCTCCATGCGTGAGAAACTTGCAAACTTCCCATATAAGAAGGTGATGGACAATCTGGGCATTTTCGCTCTTGACAATCCGGATGTACTTCTACTAGGAGCAGCAGCCTAATTTCACAAACCAATAAATTTTATCACTTATGAAAAGAAAACTCTTTGCTTTCTTTGCGGTTCTGACCCTGTTTGCTGTCAGCATCAGTGCGCAGAACACGAAAGTGTCAGGAAACATCAAGGATTCCGATGGCCAACCCGCTGTCGGCGCCGCTGTCCTGATCAAAGGTACCACAGTGGGTACCGTCACAGATTTCGATGGTAACTTCTCCATTGACTGTAAAGCCGGAGAAACGCTGGTGATCAGCTACCTCGGCTTCAAAGACAAGGAGCTTGTTACTGACGGTAAACCCGTTAACGTAATTCTTGAAACCGATTCAAGCGTCCTGGACGAAGTTGTGGTGCTTGGTTACGGTATCGCTCAGAAAAAACAGGATCTCTCCGCTTCCGTTGGCGTAATGCACAATCCGGAGAAGATTGCCATGCGCTCCGTTACAGGTGGCGCCGCAATGCTTCAGGGACAGATTCCGGGTGTAACAGTACAGGAAAACAGCGGTGACCCTACCGCCGGCCATTCAGTTGTCATCCGTGGTCAGGGTTCCCCTAACGGTGACGGCGTTCTCTGGATTGTTGACGGCGTTCCCGGCGCTGCAATCCCATCCGTATCGGAGATCGAGAACATGGTTGTCCTGAAGGATGCCGCTTCTGCCGCTATCTACGGTGCACAGTCCGGTGCGGGCGGTGTTGTTATCGTTACAACAAAACAGGGCCGCAAGACCCAGGGCGTACAGGTGGAGTATGACGGACAGTTCAATCTGGCTCGTCCTACCAACATCATCCACGGCCTCAACGCCGAGGATATGATTGCAATGCGCCGCAAATCAACCGAGAATGCGGGCATGCCGGATTACCTTGCTGGTTATGACCAGGAATTCCTCGATTACATCTCCACAACCAGAACAGACTGGGTGGACGCAATCACACGCACAGCCCTCAGCCACCGCCACAACCTGGCGCTGTCTTTCGGTAACGATTTTGCAAAGAACCGTATCTCTGTTGCATACAACGACAAACAGGGTACCCTCCTGAATACTTACGACAAGGGTGTCAACGTCAACTACAAAGGCGATTTTGATATCTGCAAGTATGTGAAGATCACAGAAAACCTGAACTGGAATCACAGCCGCAAGCGCGGTACTAACACAACCAGCGAGGCCTCGGGTTCCCTGATCTGTGCAATCTATGCCCCTGCATTCTCACCAACATGGGGTGAGGACGGCAAATTTGCAAGCTGGCTTCCGGAGAAATGGCAGTCTGAAACAGGTCTTCTTGGTGACTGCTATAACCCTCTGCGTCTGCTCCTTGGTGACGACAAATGGAATTCAAACAACAATTTTGAGACTCACACAGCTCTCCAGCTGCATAATTTCGTCCCTGGATTGAAATTCACAAGCCGTTTCTCATACTGGCTTTCTCACAACTACTATAAGGACTTCCACTACTATCGTTACGAGATCACCGGACGTCAGGAGGCCAGTTCAAGCGTATCTTCTACTCTTACCGAGGGTGCTACAGTTTCCACCCAGTGGAAAACAGAGAACACAATCACTTACGACAAGACTTTCGGCAAACATACCGTAAGCGCCATGCTCTCTACAACTGCCGATGCAGCAAGCGGCCGCCGCATGGAATCCAAGGGTATAGGTTTCGATGACGAGTCTGTCCCTTACCAGTATTTCTCTTTTGCAAACACCCTTGACGCACCAAGCGACAAATTCGACGGACGAGACAGCAATGTGGCTATCATCGCACGTGCCGCCTACTCTTACGATGACAGATATTTCGTAACAGCTTCATGGCGCCGTGACTATGCCGGCCGTCTGGATTACAACCACAATCACGCAGACTTCCCTGCATTCACAGGTGCATGGAAAATGTCCAACGAGAAATTCTTCGCACCTCTTCGCGGCACAGTGGACCTTCTGAAGATCCGTGGTTCATGGGGACGCGTAGGTAACATCAACTCTATCGGCAGAAACTATTCTGCAAACAACCTCAACGTGAAGATGAATACAGAGGAGCGTCCTCAGTACGGTATCCAGAACGCTGGCACATGGGGTGCACAGGTTTGGCCTGACCGCGCTCTTAACAGCGCCCTCACATGGGAGACTTGCGAGCAGTGGAACATCGGTGTTGACGGTGCATTCCTGAACAACCGCCTCACTTTCTCCGTTGACTACTACGACAAACGCACCTTCAACCTCATCCAGGATCAGACAACCAACTGGCCTTCTTACATCGGTATCGAAAACGCTCCTAAGGTGAACCAGGGCGAGGTTTCAAACCGTGGTGTGGAGCTGGAGCTTGGCTGGAACGACAAAGTGGGCAAGGATTGGAGCTACTATGTACGCGGCAACTTCTCATACAACCACAATGAGATTCTTTCTACAGGCGTGATGAATTCTGACGGCACATGGGCAGACTGGGTAGGCAAGGGCTCTTTCCGTCAGCTCCCTTACTGCTACCGTTCTCACGTAGGCGGTCCTCTTAACGAGTTCTACCTCATCAGATGTCTGGGCATGTTCCAGAGCTGGGAGGACGTTTATGACCACCAGAAAGACGGCGTACTCATTCAGCCTGCAGCCCAGCCTGGTGACCTCAAGTTCGAGGACTTCAACGGCGATGGCAAGATTGACGAGGCAGACCGTCAGTTCGTTGGCTCTGCAACTCCACGAATCACTTATGCACTGAACGGCGGTTTTGCATGGAAAGACCTCTCTGTAGACTTCATGTTCCAGGGCGTTGCACTTGCACAGGTATACTATCCTGGCCAGAGCATGATCAACTGCGATACAGAGGGTAACTTCTGCCGCGCAGAGACAATCAAGAACGCTTGGGGCTGGCTTAAGACCACCGATGCAACAATCCCGCGTCTTTCACGCTCGGATGCAAACGGCAACTTCACCCGTCCTTCAACCTACTTCCTTGAGGACGGCTCTTACCTCCGTCTGAAATCGCTTACAGTTTCATATGACTTCACGAGACTTCTTCACAAGTCTGCACATCTCAACCTCCGCGGTTCAAGACTTTCTGCATATGTAACCGGCGACAATCTCTTCACTATCACACGTTATTCCGGAATGGATCCTGAGTGTGGCGGTTACGACACTCTCAAGTACCCTGTAAACAGGACTTTCACCTTCGGTGTCAAGATCACTTACTAAAATTGAAGAAAAATGAAAAAGATTATAACATCAGCGCTTGTAGTACTGGCTGCGTTCTCTCTCAGCTCTTGCAAGGATTTCCTCCAGCCAAAGTCCGAGGGTGCATACTCTACAGACAACTACTTCACTTCCGACAAACAGGCCATCGATGCTGTTGACGCTTGCTATAAGGAATTCCTTGAGGAGAACTTCCTTGGCCGTGACATCATGTGGGAGCAGGGAGCTGCAAACGACTTCGTATGGGGCCGTACAAGGCCTTGGCCGGAGTTGGGAACACTTTCCCTCACAACATCATGTGCAGTTCTTGATGCGGTATGGACTCGTGTAGTTCGTACAATTGCACGTTCAAACTGGGCGGTTTCATCACTGCTTAAGAAACAGGAGACAACAGAACTTACCCCTATAGAGAAGAGGTCTCTGGGCGAGGCATATTTCTGCCGTGCTCTCTCTCATTTCTATCTTGCATACCGCTACGGTACAAAAGAGCAGGGCGTTCCTTTCTTGAAATATGAGGATGTAGAGGGTGGCTACAACAACCAGATCCCTACACAGAACGCCAGCGTATGCGACGACTACAGAATGATTGTTGAGGATTTCTCTGCAGCAGAGGAACTTCTTCCACGCTGCGAGGAGTATGCAGATTCAGATTTCGGCCGTGCCCACAAGGCAGCTTGCGCAGGCTTCAAGGCAAAAGTTTATGCATACTGGGCATGCTGGGACAAAGAGCAGTGGAAAAACGTCATCACTGAGGTTAACAAGATGGAGACCCAGTATGGACGCAGCATCAAGGGTGTGGACTATACAACCTGCTTCTCTTCAGACTATGCAAAATGGCGCAACACAGAGTATGTCTGGGCTATCCCTTCAGAGGGCGGCACAAAAGGTACTTACGGCGGCATGGAATTCCCTGGCGTAATCCTGGACAACTCTCTCTGGGGTCTTTGGAACGCATGGGGCCAGTTCAAACCATCTCTTGACATCTACGAGGAGATGAGCAAGGACAACACAAACCTTGTTGACGCAACTCTTGGCAACATCCGTCTGGCAAACTCTATCTGCGAGTATGGCGATCAGGTGAAAATCTGGGGACAGACCGATTTCCGCTTCTACTCTAACCGCGACGTTGAGGCAGGCTTCATGGTAATCAAGTATGCAGAGCCTTTCTATCATGGTGAGGGTTACTACTACATCAGCAAGGATGGAAAAGACGTGCAGGTGAACTTTGACGAGCAGGAGCAGTGGTGGTACTACGGCGATAAGGTATGGCTTACCGACGCAGAGGCTACAAACAAGAAATGGAAAGTTACCCTTGACGCAGTTACTGCCGGTTATGCAGGTGACAACTCCGACTGGCCTACATGCCGCATGAACTTCCCTATCCTCCGCTTTGCAGATTGTATCCTTCTTCGTGCCGAGGCATATCTTGCAACAAATGAGGCAGGCAAGGCTGCAACAGATATCAATACAATCCGTGAGCGCGTAAACGTGAAACCTGTTCTGGGCTCTGCAACATGGGCAGATCTTTATCACGAGCGCCGCTGCGAGCTTGTATTCGAGTACTCTGATCACCTCCACGACTGCAAACGCTGGGCAGTTAGCGGAGATCCTCAGATTAAGGCACTTGCACTGGCAGAGCTCAACACTCACCCACGCGTGCGCCATTATGAGAACCGCTCTTATCCGGGCGAGTACAAGAACAGGGTATATGTTCCTAACACTAACTTTACCGTAGGCCCTTACGATGATTACAAAACTCCTGAACCAGTATGGCAGGACTACAAGATTGCCTTCCCTTACAAGGCAGAGGATATCAACAAGGCCAATGGCGCTCTCAAACAGAACAAGGGTTATAATTAATAGTATCTAAAGCAATGAAAAAAATATTTTTTGCAATTTTAAGTTGCTGTCTTTTGCTTACGGCTTGCCAGAAGGGTACTCTCACAAAGCCGATGCCGCAGAATCCTTACAGGACCATCATAGAGTATACCCCTACCTCATTGGAGATGGATGTTGTGGGAGCGTTGACTCCTGTGGAAAAATATGACTGGATCCAGGTGGAACAGAAGGGGAACAAAGTAACCTTCACCATAAGGCGTAACACCACTGGCAAGATCCGTCGTGCCGAATTCAAGATGGAAGGCTCGTCAAACCTTGTAGTTGTTAACCAGAAGGCTCATAGCCTTGATGCGAATGTGGAGGCAGAGCTTGTTTCCCAGGCTGCAGGCATGGCAGAGATCGAGTGTGCTGCCACAACTCAGTTCTCAGACGACTATGTGTCATGGGGAATTGCCTACGGCAAAACAACAGAACTGGCCAGTGCCCAACATGTAGGCCAGCAGGGTAATCCTGCTGCGGAAGGAAGAATTGCCGGTGCTATTACAGGACTTGAGGACGGCGTGGACTACTATGTATGGACTTATGTGGAAAGTACGGAAGGTGACAAGGTCTACAGCCCTATGATAGCTCTTCTTCCTCCGGTATTCGTTCGCGAGGGCGATGACCTCCAGGCAGCTATCGAGGCAGCAAAGCCTTACTCACGCATCATGGTTCAGGGTGGATGTACATTCATGTCTCCTAAGAACGGCTTCCTTCTTGGTGACGGCAATGAAAACAAAACCATTATAGGTGGTTGGAATTCAGACTTCTCGCATCAGAGCATGGATAACCTCACCGTAATCGACGGCAACAAGATGAACTACGGTTTCTGGTGTGCAAACAGCGATGACACCGAGATGAAGGGATATGCAAACATCTCTTACTTTGAGATTGTCAACTGTGCAGGTGATCATGGCACAGCCGTACACTGCGTGGGTGGCCCTGTCACAGTAACCAATTGCTATGTCCACAATAACGTCTCTGAAAAAGGTGCCATTGGAACCAATGAGGGTAAGTATTCTACAGACCTTACAGTGGCTAACTGTATTCTGGTGGGCAACGAAGCTGACGGTCACGGCCCTGCACTGGGTTTCGGTGATGGCAAATCAGACGCTGAACCGGTAAAAGCCACTGTGCTAAACTGCCTCATCATGGATAACGTTTCCACCAAGAAGGACGGTTACTGCTCTACATTCATCTGCTACAACCACACAATTCTCATATTTGTAAACAACACTGTTGTAGGAAACAAGAACTGGGCGGAATATGGCGGAGCATACTCCGGCATGAGGCTAAGGGACGATGTCGCCTCTCTCTTTGCCAATAACATAATAGTTGGCAACTATATGTCCCCTTGTACAAAGGAAATGGAGCAGCCGGATTACCAGCGTCATGGATCCTTCCTTCACTTGCAAAGTGGAGCAGGTACCCTTGCAAACAATATCATTGAAGGCCAAGTCGGAGGCGGCAATGTAAAATCAATTGATAATATCTCTGTGGGTACCGATTTTGATGTAGCTTCCATCCTTGATGAGAACGCGAAGCCTAAGGGAATTGTTTTGGGTGCCGGAACGCTTGCATCCCTCAATGTTAGCAGCAGGGTTAACGGCTTCGGAGCAGTTTGCGATATCAAGGCTCTGCTTGAGAAATACAAGACAGACCTTGCAGGCAACCCTCGTATCACCAACGGTAAAGTGGATCTTGGTTGCTTCCAGGCTCAGTAAAAACATTTTACATCTTTATGACAGGGTGGCGGAAACGTCACCCTGTTTTTATACGCAATATGTGCATAAAATGTCGCAAATAGAGAAGAAAGCGATTCGCAAAATGAATAAATTTGTATATGAAACTTAATTTTACTCTACTTGCGGCAAGCTTCGCCGCTTTCGTTACAGCCTGCGCGCCTGCCCCGCAGAGCAATGCAGACTATATTGATCCTTTCATCGGCACGGGTTTCCACGGACACACCTATCCGGGAGCAACGGTTCCTTTCGGCGCCGTGCAGCTTAGTCCGGACAACTACAGGGAGGTTTGGGACGCCTGCTCCGGTTATCACTATGACAGGGACGCCATCATAGGATTCTCCCATCTTCACCTCAGCGGCACAGGTTGTGCCGACCTTGGTGACGTACTTTTCCACCCTACCAGCAGGGACATAGATCCCGCCCGCGAAGGTGACATTTTCCCTCATCTGAAATACAGGCACCAGGACGAGACTGCCGTGCCTGGCTACTATTCCGTATATTTCAGGGAAGAGAAGCTGAAGGCAGAGCTCACTGCAACAGCGCACACCGGCTGGCACCGCTACACCTTCTGCCAGGGCAAGCCTAACAATCTTGTGATTGACATGGCCCATGTGATAAACGAGAGCAGCGAGGTGATACGCGAGGTTGAACTTTGCCAGAGCGCAGCCGATGAGGTTGTGGGCATGCGCAGCACAGCAGGATGGACTCCGGACCAGCACGTATATTTCGTGGCCCGCTTCTCAAGGCCTATAGAGTCTGTGAAATATGTGGATGACCACAAATTCATAGACAGCGCGGACGAATACCAGAGCAAGAACAGGCAGATCGTGCTCACTTTTGAAGACAACGGCCAGCCTGTGGTTGCGAAAGTGGGAATTTCGGCTGTTTCCTATGAAGGCGCAAAGGCCAATCTTGAGGCCGAGTGCGGGGCTTTCGGCTTCGACTTTGACGCGGTATGCAACAGCACAAAAGAGCTCTGGAGAGAATATGCAGACAAGATTCAGGTGGAAGGCGGCACTCAGAAGCAGAAAAGGATATTCTACACCGCTCTTTACCACACCGCTATAGTTCCGGACAATACATCGGACTGCAACGGCATGTTCCGCAGGAACAACGGCGAGATTGCCAAGAGCACCTTCGGCAAGATGTATTCCACACTTTCTTTGTGGGACATTTTCCGCGCATGGCTTCCGCTTTCATCACTCATCTACCCGCAGCAGCTGCACGATATCGTGTTCAGCCTCATGGAGATGTACAATTCCGACGGCGTCCTGCCATTGTGGCCGCTGGCATCGGGCGAAACAGAGTGCATGATTGGCTATCACAGCATTCCTTTCATAGTTGACGCATGGTTCAAGGGCCTGGTTCCGGATCTGGACAGGGAGCTTGCGCTGAAGGCTATGACAGAATCTTCAAACGTGAACGCAAAAGGTTCTTCATACTACACAAAACTGGGCTACATTCCGGCAAACAAGATGCGTGAAAACGTTTCCTGCGCCCTGGAATACGCATATGACGACTGGTGCATAGCAAGGTTCGCCCAGGCTATGGGAAGAAACGACGTTGCCCAGGAGTACTACAAACGCGCCCGCAACTATGTGAACGTGTTTGACGGCGGCACAGGATTTTTCCGCGGCCGCAACCTGGACGGCAGCATGGTGGATCCTTTCAATCCGTTCGAGACCAGCCGCGAATACACCGAGGCCAATGCATGGCAGTACAGATATTTCACTCCTCACGACCTTGAGGGCCTCGGCCAGCTTCTTGGAGGAAGGGAGAGCCTGATAGCTGCGATGGACGATCTTTTCAACGCATCATCGGAGGTTGCAGGCGGCGTAAGCGACATGACAGGCCTTGTGGGCCAGTATGTGCACGGAAACGAGCCAAGCCACCACATCATCTATATCTACAACTGGCTGGGCCAGGCCTGGAAAACGCAGGAGCTCACCCGCCGCATGCTGGAGGAGATGTATGACGACACCCCTGAAGGCATCTCCGGCAACGAGGATTGCGGCCAGATGAGCGCCTGGTATATAATGACTGCAATGGGTCTCTACGAGGTTTGCCCGGGATCGGCAGAGTTCACATTCACATCCCCTATATTCGACAAAGTAAGCTTCACCCTTCCTAACGGCAAGACCCTCTGCATCACTGCAAACAATCCTGCACGCAACAAATATATCCAGAGCGTGGAGTTCAACGGCAAGGTGCTGGACAAGGCTTTCATCACATACGGGCAGCTTATGGAGGGCGGCGAGCTTCACTTCACCCTGGGCAGCAAGCCTCAGAAGGATTTGTGGACATCGGCCGATGCCCGTCCATACTCCCTCAGCACCGAAGGCGAACTGGTATCACCGGTGTACTACACCATTGAGGGCGGCCGCATAGACCTTTTCCTTGACACTCTCACAATGACACTGGGCAGCAGGACAGAAGGCGCCGAGGTTCACTACACCCTTGACGGAACAGAGCCTACAATGGCATCGCCGCTGTACACCGCTCCTTTCACCATGAATGAGACAACCACCGTGCGTGCGAAGGCGTTCAAGGACGGAAAGGCCAGCATAGAGTTCAAGACCACCGCGCAGAAATGCCACTACAGGCCTGCAACAAAGACCGGTTCGCTTGAGAACGGCGTTAACTACAGATACTATACCGGTGATTTCAGCTGCACCGATGACATTCTTGCCAAAGGCGTCTTCGTGAAAGAAGGAAAGCTGGCGCGCCCAAGCCTGGATGCGGCAGAGCAGGAAGATTACTACGGCTTCATCTACACCGGTTACATTGATATTCCTGAAACTGACGTTTGGACCTTCGCTGTCCTAAGCGATGACGGAGCCCTGCTGCAGATTGACGGAAAAGATGCGGTGGACAATGACGGAAGCCATTCTGCAATATTGATGAAGGGCTTTGCACCTTTGGAGGCCGGCAAGCATCCTTTCACCCTGAAATACCTTGAAAGCTATGAGGGACAGGAGCTGAAGGTATTCTGGATGAGGAATGGCGAACTGGTGGAAATTCCGGACAATGCCTTTTTTGTGGACAAGAAATAGTATCTTGCATAATCTGAGAAAACAATAAAAACAATAAGTTATGAGACGTTTTAATTACCTGAAAGGGATAGGCATTACAGCCGCTGCTGCCTTGGTGCTCCTTTGCGGATGCTGCAGAAATGAGACCCCAAGGGCCAAACACGTAATTTTCCTTGGTTTTGACGCCATGAGTGCAATAGGCATTCAGAGGGCGGAGACCCCAACGTTCAACTATATGATTGAGAACGGTGCGGTATCCATTGATACCCGTTGCTGCCGCGAGACTTCCAGCAGCCAGAACTGGATGAGCATGGTGTCCGGCGCACCGCTGGAGATGACAGGCATCACTTCCAACGAATGGAGGAGGGACAATTTCTCCATCAGCCCAGCCACTGCAAACAAGGTGGGAATCTTCCCAACCGTGTTCGACTGCATACGCCAGCAGAAACCGGGCGCACGCATGGAGGCATATATAGAGTGGGATGACGAGTCCAGGATGTATGACATGAGCGTATTCGACAAAGTGATGGAATCTGATTCACACAGGACATACACTGCGGACGAGCTTCTTGACGCCGCTTTCGCCTCATATCTTCAGAACCAGCCGGAGCTTCTCTTCGTGTCCATAGACCTTCCGGACCACATGGGCCACACATACGGCCACGAGAGCAAGGAGTTCTTTGACACCGTAAACCACATGGACAGGCGCGTGGGCGAATTCCTCTCACAGCTGGAAGAGCGCAAGATGCTTGACGACGCCGTTATCATAATCACTGCCGACCACGGTGGCATCAACACCGGACACGGCGGAGACTCAATGGCGGAGCTTAGGATTCCTGTAATCATGTACGGCAAGGGTGTTACCAAAGGCAAATTCATGGAGCACGCCAACATGATCTATGACCACGCCGCAACAGTCGCAGGCCTTCTGGGCGTAACCCTTCCTGATGAGTGCAGGGGCAGGTTCATGAAACAGGCCTTCGAGCCAAAGACCGATGCATGCTATGTTCCGGTGCCGCTTATCACTCCGTTCACAGGTCTTGCTGCTGACGGCATGGTGAACATATCGGCCGATTATGAGGGCGCCGAGGTTTACTACACCCTGGACGGCAGCACTCCAAGCAAGGAGTCAACAAAATACGAGGCTCCGTTCAAACTTACAGAGCCATGCGTTGTCCAGGCCGTTACATACAGAAAAGGCAATTACAGCGAGGTTGTTTCCAGCTTCCTGTATCCAAGGGCAATAGAGGGAGAGGCATGCGTACAGTACAA
Organism: Bacteroidales bacterium; assembly: GCA_024401715.1. GTDB lineage: Bacteria > Bacteroidota > Bacteroidia > Bacteroidales > UBA932 > Cryptobacteroides. The sequence continues at coordinate 88,638 of JAKSKO010000001.1, read as the reverse complement.
GCTGTACAAAAACTACAACGGCAAAACCCTGCCTGACTTCACCAAATTCGGCCGTGCCGATGCCATTGGAAGCGTCACCACCTTTGCTGTGGACGAACTTCCTGTAGATTCTTCGGAAGACCACTTTGCAGCGATCTTCACTTCAAACCTCAATATCCCCGAGGACGGCGTGTACAACTTCAAGCTTACATCTGACGACGGTTCAAGATGTTCGATTGACGGCAAGTGCGTGATGGACAACGACGGATCGCACTCACTGAAATCGATGATGACTGAACTTAAACTTACCAAGGGAAAACACTTTGTGAAAGTTGAATACTTTGAAGACCATGGTGGTCAGGGTCTCTCTCTGGAGTTTGCCCCGAAGGGTTTGCCCCTGCGTCCCGTACTGCCAAATGATCTTTTGAAATAATATAGTTTTTGTATGAAAAGAAGTATAATTGCTGCAGTTGCGGCCCTGTGTTTCTGCTTCGGGGCACAGGCCCAGTACCCTGCACTGATCCATTCACATAACGATTATGCCCAGACAGCCCCTTTCTGGCTGGCATATTCCCAGAAGGCGCACAGCATAGAGTGCGACGTGTTCTATATGGGCGGATCCAAGTTCCTTGTAGGCCACGACAAGAAGGATTTCGTATACAATCAGGATTTTGACGTATTCTATCTGGAGCCTATCGTAAGGATGTACAGATATAACGGCGGCCGCGCGTGGGCTGGTGACGACACCCACGACCTCCAGCTGATGATTGACATCAAATCTGATGACAGCGATGCATTCCTGAAGGCTCTGGTGAAGAAGCTGAAGAAGTATCCTGACGTCTTTGACAGCAGCGTGAACCCTCTTGCCTGCAAGGTGGTGATTACCGGTAATGGTCCGGCACCGGAGGATTTCTGCAAATATCCGTCTTCGTACATCAGCTTTGACGGCACTCTGGACAAGGAATACACCCCGGAGCAGCTGCAGAGGGTTGCCCTCATAAGCGAATGCCTTAGGAACTACACCCACTGGAACGGCAAGGGAACCCTTGTCTATGAAGAGGAAGTGAAAGTGAGGGAGCTTATTGCCAAGGCACATGCCCTTGGAAAGCCTATACGTTTCTGGAGCGGCCCGGATTCCGTAACAAGCTGGTATACATGGATAAACTTCGGCGTGGACTACATCAACACGGACAATCCTGCAAAATGCGCCGAGTTCCTCAAGGACTGGCACAACCAGAATTATTCCATCCTGGGAGAGAACGGTCCTGTGAAGGCCGGCGTCACACGCACAGACAGGCTGGACAAGGTTACCAAAGACTTTGCAGGCTTCCAGAACGACAAGCTTCAGCTGAAGAACCTGGTGGAGACCTACACTCCTTCATATCTGAATGACGGTGCCACAGACAAGCCTATCAAGAACGTCATCCTTATGATTGGCGACGGCATGGGCATCATGCAGATGATTGCTGCGGACAGGGCTAACTTCGGCCTTTCCATGATGAACATGCGCTATATGGGCATGGTGAACAACTCTTCCGAGGATGCCTTCACAACAGATTCGGCAGCATCGGGAAGCGGCCTTGCCACAGGCGTCATTCAGCCAAACAGGCACATTGCCACATCGGCCGACGGCAAGGATCTGCCATCCCTGACAGATTATTTCTATGAAAAGGGCAAAGCCTGCGCAGTTGTCACTCTGGGCGACATGTGTGATGCCACTCCGGCTGCTTTCTACGGCCATTGCGTGGAAAGGGACAGCGCCGATATCATCACCCGCGGCCTTCTGGACGGCAAACTCACCATTCTGGCCGGCAGCGGCATCAAGGATATGACCGTAAACCGCCGCGACGGCCTGGACATGCCGTCTGAACTCAAGTCCATCGGCTATGACTTTCTGCGCAATGTTTCAGATATAGACGACAGCGCCAAAAAGTGCATCTGCATTGATGAGGAGATGGGTAAGGCTGCCACCGTGGACAACATAGGCCTTCTTGCCGATGCAACACGCCGCAGCATTGCGAAGCTTTCCGCCGCCAGCGAGAACGGCTTCTTCATGATGGTGGAGGGCGCAAAGATAGACTATGCCGGCCACTCACGCTGCCTGCCTGGTTCCATTGTGGAAACCCTCAGCTTCGACATGGCTATTGCCGAGGCCCTGAAATTCGCGGATTCCAACGGCGAGACCCTTGTGATTGTGACAGCAGACCATGAATGCGGCGCCCTTGTGCTTGTGGATGGCGACAACGCCACCGGCCGCGTCACCGGCTACTACCTGTCTAACGACCACACTCCTGTATATCCTATCGTTCTTTCCTATGGCCCGGGCGCAAGCTCTTTCATCGGCCGATATCTTCAGAAGGACGTGGCAAACAGGATAAAGGAACTTTGTAAATAAACTATTTAAGTTTCGCATTTGCGAAACAACCATATTTAGAGACCTTTAGGTCGATAGTAAGTCCCTTTTCCGGGTCGTGAGGGTGTTTACAGAAAGTCCAGTGGACTTTCGGCCCGAACAGTAGGGCTTTAGCCCGTCGGGAGGGATTTAGGGAAAGGGTAACGTAGAAAGTATTTGTGCGTAGGGGAAAAGTTTCGCAAGATATGCACAAAGCTTTGAATAACAATTAGTTAATACTTGCGAAACTTGAGTAAACTATGAAACGCCTGCCGACATTCTTATGCGCGCTTGCGCTTCTTGCGGGTTGTGCCGGCAGAAATAACATCGAGCGCAGCTGCTGGATGCGCACACTGCCCGATGACACACCCGCATGCATGATGTCCATACCCGGTGCGCACGATGCCTGCACCGCAACTGTGGACCAGCCATACGCCTACTTCATAACACAGGCCCTTGATCTTCAGGGCCTGTGGGATGCGGGGGTGAGGGCCTTTGACATACGCCCCACCGCACGCGAGGACCATCTGGGCGTTTTCCACCAGATGGCCGATACCCATGTAAGCTTTGAAGACGTGCTATCCATCCTGGCCGGACGCCTGAAGGAGAACCCGTCGGAATTTGCCGTAGTGATAATGAGGCACGAAACGGAGGCGGACCTTTCGGACAATTTCGAAAGCCTTATGGGGGAGTGCCTTGCATCGATTGGTAATCTTGCCATCCCTTTCAGAAGGGACCTTACCCTGGGAGAACTCAGGGGCCATATTCTATTTCTTTCCAGATCCCGCTATGAGGGCGGCCCGGTTGGGGCATATATCCAGGGCTGGCCGGACGAGGCAGAGCTTGTGGACGCCGCCGGGAAAACCACCCCTCTGGTTGTCCAGGATTATTACGAGCCCGAAGGCCGTGAAGACAAGCTGGAGCAGATTGTGAGTACCCACGATTACTTTGCGCAGAGCAGACTATGGCTTGTGAACCACTGTTCCGCATACGTAGCTTCCGGCTATGGGGAGAATTCGCAGAACGTGAATTCCAGCGTTGCGGATATGATAAGCGCCGGCAAGGGAAAGACCGGAATAATGATGATGGACTTTGCCGGAGTGGACAGCTTTGACGGATGGGAAGTTGCCGGAGCAAAGCTTGTTGACGCCATTATTGAGAATAACCGGAAGTAAACAGCTATGTTCAAGAAGTTATTTTATTTTGCAGTGGCCGTGGTGCTTTCTTCATGTACCAACTCCGCAAAGCACTTTAACGGAGACAAAATGTACATGCTTGTGTCGGAGGCAGGATTTGCCGTTGACAATGCCGGAATGACCAAGGACGAGTCCAATTTCACTCTCCAGACCCCGGACAAAAACAATCTTGACCAGAGGTTCTGCATCAAGGGTGACGAGACGGGGAGCGCAATCTGGAGCCCGTACACCGGACAGGCCTTTGATATCCTGGATCCGGGAGAGCATGGCTGCCCGCTGGCAAGCTGGGTATACAACAACTGCGACAACCAGCGCTGGGATGTTGTTCCTGCCGGAGATGGAAAAATAAAGATTTATCACAAAACCAGCGGGCACGCTGTACTTCTTGAGGGCGATGACGCACAGGGCACCCTGCTAAGGCTTGGCCGTGACGGCGAGGAAGCCTCAGTGTGGACTCTTGTCCCCGTAAGGGGAAAGATTCCGGCAAGCGTTATCCACGGCGATGATGACTGGGAAAACGAGCAGATAATCGGCAGAAACAAACTTCCGGGCCATGTAACCATGGTACCTTATCCCGATGTTGCTTCCCTCAAGGCCGATACCCCGTATTTCCAGCATCCTTGGGAGATACCTGCATCGGCAGATTACATGAGTCTCAACGGCACATGGAAGTTCCACTGGGTAAAGGAACCGTCCCTAAGACCAAAGGACTTCTATAAGAAAGATTACGACACAGGCAGTTGGGCCCAGATTCCCGTGCCTTCGTGCTGGGAGCAGTATGGCTACGGTACACCTATCTACAGCAACGTGACCTATCCTTTCAACGGCAAGCCAAGCCGCATAATCCCCGTACCGGGCTATACCAGCGAGCAGGAGCCCAACCCAACAGGCTCTTACAGGCGAGACTTTGAGCTGCCTCAGTCGTGGGACGGCAAAGAGGTCTTCCTGCACTTTGACGGCGTGTACAGCGCTTTCAGCGTATGGGTGAACGGTACATACGTAGGATACAGCCAGGGCCCCAACAACGACTCCGAGTTCAATGTTACCAAACTTGTGCACAAAGGTGTGAACAACATATCGGTAGAGGTGCTCAAGTGGTCCGACGGCAGCTTTATCGAAGATCAGGACATGTTCCGCGTTGCGGGTATCCACAAGGACGTGTGGATGTATGCAGCTCCAAAAACCAGCATAGAGGATTTCCATCTTTCATCGGAATTTGCCGATGATTTTGGCAGCGCCACCCTGGATGTAAAGACATGGATAAGGAACCTTTCGGGTTCAAAGGCAAAGCGCAGCGTTACGGTAGAACTCATAGACCCTGCCGGCAACACCGTTTTCTGTGCCGATGCGGGCAGCGTTAAGATACGCAGGAACAGGAACGCCATGGTATCGTTCCAGGCAAAGGTGGATTGTCCGCAGTTGTGGTCGGCAGAGACTCCTAACCTCTATACGGTAGTGCTTAGCCTCAAGGACCAGGATGGCCGCGAAATCCAGGCCGTTTCCAACCGCTACGGCTTCCGCAAGGTTGAAATCAAAGACAGGCACGTGTATGTGAACGGCCGCCAGATATTCTTTAAGGGTGTGAACCGTCACGAGACTCATCCTAAATACAGCAAGGCAATTCCTAACGAGGTAACCATCCAGGATGTGGTGATGATGAAGCAGAACAACATCAACGCCATCCGTACCTCGCACTATCCTCAGAGGTCATCGGCATATGCCATCTACGACCACTACGGCATGTACATTATGGACGAGGCCGATATAGAGTGCCACGGCAACAACGGCATAAGCAACACCCCTCAATTCAGGGACGCCTATGTAGACAGGGGGGTGCGCATGGTACAGAGAGACCGCAACCACGCCTGCGTGATTTTCTGGTCCCTTGGCAACGAGAGTGCCGGCGGATGCAACATAGTGGCCGAAAGGGACGCCATAAAGGCTCTTGACCCTTCACGTCCAATCCATTACGAGGGTGACGACACGGTTGCCGATCTGGACTCCAACATGTATCCTTCTGTGCCTAACATGAGGGCAAGGGATCTTAACGGTTCCAGCAGGCCTTATGTGCTTTGCGAGTACACTCCGGGTATCCAGGAGCATTGGGATTACATCTGGAAATCGGAGCGAATGATTGGCGCCTTCTACTGGGACTGGTGCTGGCAGGGCCTGTACAAGTTTGGTGACAACTCGGGCAGAATCTATCTTTCCGGAGACTTTGGCGAGCAGCCAACAGCGGTTGGCGCAGGCAGGGACGGACTGGTTTCACCAGACCGCAAGCCTAATCCGGTGCTCTATGTGATAAGGGACTGCTATCGTCCGTTCTTTGTGACAAGGGAGGGCAAGAGTGCGTCGATTCAGATAAAGAACGGTTACGATTTCACCGATATGAACCGCTTTGACGTATGCTGGGAGGCAGTGCGCGCAGGAAAGGTTGTTGCCCGCGGCAGCATCGGAGACACCAGGCTGGCACCATGGCATACAGCGGAATACTACCTTGGACCGGAGGCAGAGGGCTGTGATGTTAACACCAGCTTCTCTCTCAGAGAGGATACCTTTTGGGCACCTGCCGGCCATGTTGTGGCACACTGGACGCTTTAATTTTGTATATTTACAGAACTCATAAACAATGAAAGCATTAAAAATTTTGGCATCGGCTTCACTGGCCTTTTTGCTTGTGACAGCCTGCGCCCCAAAAGATGAATACGTTGTGGACGTGCAGGCCCACAGGGGCGGCATGGGTCTTTATCCGGAGGAGTCTCTGGTGGCCATGCTTAATTCCGTGGACCTGGGCGTGAACACCCTGGAGATGGACATGTGCATAAGCCAGGACAAGCAGGTGGTGCTTTCTCACGACCTTTATTTCCATCACAGATATGCCACCCGTCCGGACGGCACTCCAATGCAGGGTTCGGACCCCAAGGTGTACTTGTACCAGCTTCCGTATTCGGAAATCGTGAAATGGGACGTTGGCCAGAAATACAACCCGGGTTGGCCGGAGAAGAAATGTGTGCCGGCGGTGAAACCCCTTGCGGTGGAAGTGATATCAGCGGTGGAGAAGCATGTAAAGGACAATGGCCTGGCTCCTGTCAAATACAATATCGAGATAAAAAGTTCCCCTGCCGAAGGCGAGGGTGTCCTATGGCCTGAATATCACGAGTTCACGGATCTCTGCATGCAAATGCTGGAATCCCTGAACCTTGGAGACAGGCTTATTATCCAGAGCTTTGACGAAAGGGCCCTGAATTATGTGAATGAGAAATATCCGGGCCATATCCTCTCTTTCCTCTGGGAGGGTTACGAGAAGGATTTCGACTATAACATGACCCTGGTGGACTTTGTTCCGCAGTGGGTGAGCCCGGAGCACGACAACGTGGACTCCCTGTTCATGGCGAAGGCCCACGAAAGAGGCATGAAGGTGGTTACATGGACCGTGGACGACCCCGAAGAGATGGAGCGTCTGATGGACCTGAAGGTAGAAGCCATAATCTCCAACTATCCGGACCGCCTGCTGAAGGCAGTAGAAGATTACAAACAGAAAAACAGATAAACCTGAATTATGAAAAAAGCATTGACATTATTGGCAAGCAGCATTATCGCCGCAAGTGCATGGGGCCAGGACGTACTCTGGTATGCCCAGCCGGCAAACAATTGGAACGAAGCGCTGCCCGTTGGTAACGGCCGTGTGGGCGCAATGGAGTATGGCGGAGTATGGTATGAGGATATCCAGCTGAACGAGGAAAGCCTCTGGGCCGGATGCAAGACAGAGGCCGATGCCGATGCGGCGCGCTATATTCCGCAGATTCAGAAACTTCTTCTTGAAGACAAGATTCAGGAGGCAAGGGACCTTGCACGCGCCACTCTGATGGGCGATGTAATAGGTGTGCGTTCATACCAGTCTTTCGGAGATCTGAAGATAGAGCACACGGATGCGCAGGATGTCACTGCGGACATGTACCGCAGGGAACTGGACCTTTCCACCGGCATTGCCAAGACAATATTCACCGTTAACGGCGTAACCTACACCAGGGAACTGCTCTCATCGGCACCTGACGACATCATTGCCCTCAGGATATCGGCCGACAAGCCGGGCGCGCTCACTTTCAAGCTTTCTTACAGCCGCGAGCAGGATGCCTACGCATATCCGGTGGCTGAAGACCAGCTTGCAATCAGCGGCCAGATTGTGGACCTGCCTACCACCAAAAAAAATCCGGTGGGCCCTCACATGAAATTCGCGGGCCTTATCAAGGGCATGTGCAAAGGCGGCAGCATGCTTGCCGTGAACAATTCCTTCTTTGTTCAGAATGCAGATGAGGTGGTCTTCTACATAGCCATGAATACGGACTATGATTTCAGCCAGCTTAATTTCAACCACAGCATTGACGCGGCTGCAAAATGCAGGGAGCAGATTGCTGCGGCGGGCGATTTTGCATCGGTGAAGAGCCGCCATCTGGATGAATTCATGCCTATGTTCTCACGCGTATCCCTAAGGCTGGGCCGTGACAACAGAAGCAATATCCCTACCGACGTTCGTCTGAAGGCAGTTCAGGAGGGCGCATTGGACCTTCCTCTCATCGCAACATACTTCCAGTATGGACGCTACCTTCTGATGTGCAGCTCCAGGGCTCCGGGCAGGCTTCCGGCGAACCTCCAGGGAATATGGTGCAAGGATATGATAGCCCCTTGGAATTCAGACTACCACACCAATATCAACGTACAGATGAACTATTGGCCTGCAGAGGTGTGCAACCTTTCGGAAACCGTTGTCCCTTATTCCAACTGGATAGATGCCATAAGGGTTCCGGGCAGGGTTACTGCCAGCAAGACCTTTGGCGCAAAGGGATGGACCATCAACCATGTGTCGGATCTTTTCGGCCGCACATCCATCAGCGACGGCGTGGACTGGGGAACACTCCCTATCGCGGGATCATGGCTCACCCTTGCACAGTGGGAGCATTATCTCTTCACCGGCGATGTGGATTATCTGCGCAATGTGGCCTATCCATGCATGAAGGAATCGGCCCAGTTCATGCTTTCCTTCATGGTTGAGGATGAAAACGGCTATCTGCACACCGCACCTTCCAACTCTCCGGAGAACGGCTATCTGCTGGAGGACGGACGCGAGTTCAGGCTCACATACAGTTCCACAATGGACATTGAGATTGCTATGGAGCTTTTCAACGCCGTTGTAAAGGCGGCCGATATCCTGGGAACAGACAAGGAGTTCAGCAATTCTGTGAAGGCGGCGTACGCCAAACTTCCGCCAATCCGCATAGGAAAGCGCTATAACACCATACAGGAGTGGATAAAGGATTATGAGGAGCCGGAGCCGGGTCACAGGCACATTTCGCACCTGTTCGGCCTTTATCCGGGAACCACCATAACATCGGCCGACAAGGACCTGTTTGCGGCAGCAAAAAGGACAATAGAGCGCCGACGCAAATTCAACGAGGACCCCGAAACCCGCAAGGGCTTCTATACAGGATGGAGCCGCGCATGGATGATCAATTTCTATGCACGCCTCCAGGACGGAGAGCAGGCTGGCGAGAATGTACATGAACTGCTTGCCAAATCAACGCTCCCTAACCTCTTCGACAACCACCCTCCATTCCAGATTGACGGCAACTTCGGCGGTAGTGCTGGTATTGCGGAAATGCTTCTGCAGTCGCATACAGGCGAGATTGAGCTTCTTCCTGCGTTGCCTTCCGATTGGGACTGCGGCGAGGTTAAGGGCCTGAGGGCACGCGGCGGATACACGGTGGACATCGCCTGGAACAACGGCAAGATTACATCGGCCAGCATCACCGCGGACAAGACTTCCAAGGTGAAAGTGCGCATCGGCTCCAAACTTCAGACCGTAAAAACCAAGGCGGGAGTTAAAGTATCGGTAAAAATTTAGGATATGAGAAACATAAAGAAATTATTATTTATTGTTCCTTTTGGGCTGATTGCTCTTTTCAATGCATCGGGTCAGACGTTTACATCTTATGTCAATCCATTCATAGGAACAGGATCCTTTGATGAGCATAGTCTGTCGGGCAACTGTTATCCAGGTGCCACCATTCCATTCGGAATGGTGCAGCCCGGTCCTGACACCAGGCAGGCGCCAAGTTGGGGCGATGACGGCAACGGATACTATTATGCAGACAGCGTGATATACGGATTCAGCCACACTAGACTTAGTGGCACCGGAGTAAGTGATTTCATTGACATTCTGCTTATGCCAACAACAAACAAATCTGAATGGGTGCCGGTATCCACCTTCTCCCATGATGATGAGGAAGCTCATCCAGGCTATTACAGGGTGAAACTCCAGACTTACGGAATTGATGCGGAGCTGAGTGCAACCACACGTTGCGGCATCCACCATTATACCTTCCCTTCTGGCGCGGATCAAAGACTGACTCTGGACCTGGATCATTCATCCATAAAGGGACGCTGGGGCCGTACGGTGATCAATTCCCAGATTCGCGTAATCAGTCCTACTGTCATCGAAGGATTCAGGACCATCACGGGATGGGCAAAACTCAGAAACATATACTTCCATATCGAGCTTTCAAAACCTATTGTCGCTCATGAACTCATGGATGGCGATTTCGCTGTATATGACGCTCCCGTAATAAACGGAGAGGAACTTCATGGTGTATTCGATTTTGACAACAATTCTGCCAACGATCTTACCGTCAAACTGGCCATATCCCCAGTATCCATTGAAAATGCCAGAGAGAATATGGCAGCAGAGGCCCAGTCTTGGGATTTTGATTCATACCGTTCATCGGCCGACAAGGAGTGGGACAAGTATCTAGGCAGAATTGAGGTCGAAGGAACAGATCGCGACAAAACCATATTCTATACTGCCCTGTACCATACCATGGTGCAGCCAAACACCATGAGTGATGTGAATGGGGAGTATATGGCTACTGACTATTCTATACGCAAGATGCCGGAGGGCAAGACATTCTATTCCACATTCTCTTTATGGGACACATATAGGGCAGCGCATCCGCTATACAACCTGATTGTTCCTGAGAAGAACGAAGAGTTTGCCGAGAGCCTCCTGCTTCACCATGAATCATATGGTCATCTGCCTGTCTGGGTACTGTGGGGACAGGAGAATTATTGCATGATAGGCAACCATTCCCTTCCTGTGCTTGTAGACCTAGCAATGAAGAACATCGGCAATATAGACAAGAAACGTATTCTTGACGCATGTGTGGAGTCGGTTACCCATACTCATCTCAATTTCCCTAGCGAAGTGTGGGAGAAATATGGTTACATGCCGGAAAATCTCCAGAGCCAGTCTGTTTCCATCACTCTTGAGGAGAGTTTTGACGACTGGTGTGTTGCTCAGCTTGCGCAGAATCTTGGTGAGAAGGATATCTACGAGAGGTTTGCGGCGAGGAGCCGTTATTATGAAGCCCTCTTCAACCCGGAACATGGATTCTTCCAGGCCAAAAATGACAAGGGAGAATGGATAGAGCCTTTTGATCCGCTGAAATATGGCGCCAACGGCGGCAACCCTTATACCGAAGGTAACCCATGGCAGTGGTTGTGGTATGTACCACATGATGTAGACAGGCTCATCTCTCTTCTGGGAGGTAACAAGGCATTCGTGAAGAAGCTGGATGATTTCTTCTCAATTACCGATACCAGCGGTGAGAAGAATGTGAACGCCAGCGGATTTGTGGGACAGTATGTTCAGGGCAATGAGCCGGGCCACCATGCTGCGTACCTCTATAACTATGCCGGAGAACCACGCAAAACCCAGAAGATGATCCACCACATCATAGAAGAGTTCTACAACACACAGTCCACTGGATATGCAGGAAATGATGATTGCGGTGAGATGTCTGCATGGTATATCTTCAGCAGTATGGGATTTTATCCTGTTAACCCGGCTTCTGATGAGTATGCAATAAGTTCGCCTGTATTCTCAAGTGTCAAGATTCATCTTGCGAATGGCAAAACTTTCACCATAGAAGCGCCTAAAAAGGACAAGTCAGAAATATACATCAAGAAACAAAGCATAGATGGCATGCCGTACAAGTCGAATATCCTCAAATATGAGACCATCATGAACGGCAGCACACTGCAGTTCAAACTGTCTTCAAAATAATATCAGATATCAAAAACTCAGAAAATGAAAAGAATTGCAATTATGGCGATGGCTGTGCTGCTTTGCGCGACAGCCTGCGAACAAAAAAAGGAACTGGGAATCGACCTTACAGTGGTTACATCCAATGTACGTTATGACAACGAGGATGACGGACCAAACAGATGGAACAATAGAAAGGATGCTCTGGTTGCGGAGATTCTGTCTGTGGATCCGGACATCATCGGCACACAGGAGTGTCTTTATCATCAGCGCAAATATATGCAGGAAGAGCTCAAGGGCTACGAGACCGTGGGCGTTGCACGCGAAGACGGCAAAGAGAAAGGCGAATATTCTGCCATCTTCTACAAGGCAGACCGTTTCACTGCAATAGAGTGCGGCAATTTCTGGCTTAGCGAGACCCCGGACGTGCCAAGTCTGGGTTGGGATGCAGCTTGCGTGCGCATTGCCAGCTGGGCCTTCCTGGAGGAAAAGGCAACAGGAAAGCGTTTCTTCTTTGTGAACACACACCTGGACCATGTGGGCATGGTTGCCCGCCGCGAGGGTGTTAACCTTCTTTGCAAAAAAGCCAAGGAGATTGGCGGTGACTGCCCTATGGTCATCACCGGTGACTTCAACGCAGAGAAAGAGTCTGCCGACATCCAGTATGTGAAGAGCTGCGGCCTCATCCACACCTTTGACATTGCTGCACAGAAGAAATATGAGGTTGCAAGCTTCCACGGCTTCGAGGGCATGGAAGGCATTGCCAAACATATCCCTGAGGCTATGCGCCCTGCAATCATCGACTATATCTTCATCAGCCAAGGCACTTGCTCATACTACGAGATCATGCCTGCAAAGAGTCCGGACGGAAGATTTGTATCGGACCACTGCCCTGTTTATGCAAAGGTAAGACTGTAAAATCCCCCTGCTATGAAAAATTTCCTGACAGCGCTTTCGCTTGCAGCCGTTCTGCTTATCGGCGGCTGCACATCATCGGACGGAATAATCCGCACCAAAGTTCCCGCAAGACCTGCAGGCCAATGCGATATGCTTGGCTTTGCGGCAGACCCCATCGAAACTGTGAGGGTTGGCTTCGTGGGCCTTGGAATGCGTGGCCCCGGCGCCGTGGACAGGTTCACCCATCTTGAGGGCGTACAGATTGTGGCCTTGTGCGACGTCGTGTCCGAGAATGTGGAGCATTGCCAGCGTCTACTTGAAAGAGCAGGCCGTCCAAGGGCAGAGGCCTACGCCGATGGCGAATTCGCATATCAGGAACTTTGCAAGAGGGATGATATAGATCTGGTGTATATCTGCACGGACTGGAAGCACCATGTTCCGGTGGCTCTCTGCGCCATGGAGAATGGCAAGCATGCGGCCATCGAGGTGCCTGCGGCCTCCACGCTTGACGAGATATGGTCCCTTATCAATACATCGGAACGCACCAGAAAGCATTGTATAATGCTGGAGAACTGCTGTTACGATTTTTATGAGATGACCGCCCTGAACATGGCCCAGCAGGGTCTTTTCGGCGAGATTATACATGCCGAGGGCGCATATCTCCACTGCCTGGAGCCTTTCTGGGCCGAGTATTGGAACAACTGGCGCCTGGAGTTCAACCGCACCCACAAGGGCGACGTCTACCCAACCCACGGTCTTGGCCCTGTATGCCAGGCCCTGAACATTCACAGGGGAGACAGGATGAAAACTCTGGTGGCGATGGAAACATCTTCGCGCATGGGCGCTCCTGCCTACAAGAAAATCACCGGCCGGGATATCGACGGCTTTGCAAACGGAGACCACACAATGACGCTTATAAGCACCGAACAGGGCAAGACCATCCTTGTGGAGCATGGTGTGATGACTCCGCGCCCCTACAGTCGCATGTATCAGCTTGTGGGCACAAAGGGGTTTGCCCAGAAATACCCCAGGCCGGGCTTCTCCTTCGAGCCCGAGCAGCTTCCCGCCCACATCTGCCACGAGAATCTTGACGCGCACGAGTTCGTGCCTAAGGACGTGTATGACAGCCTGATGGAGGAATACAAGCCGCAGATTGTGAAGGAGATTGGAGAGTATGCCAAGAGTGTCGGCGGCCACGGTGGCATGGATTTTATGATGGATTACCGTCTGGTGTACTGCCTGCACAATGGCCTTCCTCTGGACATGGACGTTTACGACATGGCCGAGTGGTGCTGCCTTGCAGAATTGGGTTCCATCTCCATGGAGCACGGTTCCGCCCCTGTGGAAGTGCCGGATTTCACCCGCGGCGGCCAGGGCAAGATCAAAGGATTCAGCTACGCATTTGCAAAATAAGATTTGATTATGAAAAAGTTTATATTTTCCGCATTGGCAGCAATGATGACGCTATCGCTTTGTGCTGCCGTAAAACCTAAGGTTGTGACAGTGAAATCGCCAGATGCTCAGGTGGACTTGACGGTGACAGTGGCCGATGACATCCGCTATGACGTGGTTAGCCACGGCCAGACGCTGATGTCGGCAAATAAAGTTGCCATGAAGCTTAGGAACCGCACGCTGGGAGAGAAGCCGGTTCTGCTTTCCAGCAAAGTTACCGGCGTGGAAGAGACCATAGAGCCGCCTTTCAAGCTGAAATATGCCAAGGTGGAGAATAACCACAATCTCCTTACCCTTACCTTCAAGGGTGGCTACAAGATTCTGTGGCGCGTGTATGACGATGGCGTTGCATACCGCTTTGTGACAGACCTCCGCGGCGACATCGAGGTGATGGAAGAGGTGGCCGAATTCAACCTTTCAGGCGCGCAGAGCGTTGTGGGCCAGTTTGCTGAGGGCTTCAAAACTTCCTGCGAAGAGCGTTACCAGAGGGTGAATGTATCGGAGCTTGATGAAAACAAGCTGTTGGAGATTCCTTTTGTGGCAGAGGCAGGCGGGCAGAAAGTCCTTGTGAGCGAATTTGACCTTGAGGACTATCCGGCTTTCTTTGTGAAGCCTGAGGGCAACGGCACTCTGAAGGCCGTTCATCCGCACAGCCCGCTGAAATTTGACGATACCGTGGACGACCGCTCTGTGGATTTTCTGGAGGAAAGCGACTGGATTGCGCAGACCTGCGGCAAACGTGAATTCCCTTGGCGCTATATGCTCATCACCCGGGACGACCGCCAGCTGGCCGGAAACCGCATGCCTATGAGGCTTGCCCCGAAACCGAGGACAGATTACAGCTGGGTTAAGCGCGGCCAGACCACTTGGGATTGGCTGAATGGCATCCCATATGGCCAGGATGTGGATTTCACAGGCGGCATCAACCTGGAGACCTACAAATATTTCACCGATTTCGCTGCCCGCAACGGCGTGAAATATATCCTTATTGACGAGGGCTGGGCCCTTGACACAAGAAATCCGTATGTGACTAATCCCGAGGTTCACCTTCCTGAAATCATCAGCTATGCAGAATCAAAAGGCGTTGGCGTGATATTGTGGCTGCCTTGGCTTACCGCACACAAGAACATGGACAAGATGTTCGAGACCTTCGAGAGCTGGGGCATCAAGGGCGTGAAGATAGATTTCATGGACCGCATGGATCAGTGGATGATACGCTTTTACGAAAAAGTGGCCGAAGAATCGGCAAAACACCATATTTTTGTGGACTTCCACGGCGCCTTCCATCCAAGCGGATTGGAATACCGCTACCCTAACATCCTCACCTACGAGGGTGTGCGCGGCCTGGAATACTGCAAGAATTGCGAGCCGGACAACACTGCGTTCCAGCCTTACATCAGAAATGCCGTTGGTCCTATGGACTTCACCCCGGGCATGATGGTATGCTACCAGCCGGAGCGTTACAGGGGCGGCCGTCCGGAGACACCGGCCGTGGGAACCAAGGCGGCACAGCTTGCCCAGATTGTGGCATTCGAGACCGGCCTTCAGATGCTGGCCGACAACCCTTGCCGCTATGACAAATATCCGGATTGCAGGGACTTCCTTTGCGGCGTGCCTGTTGAATGGGAAGAGACTGTGGTTCTGGCCGGAGAAATGGGCGAGTACTATGTGGTTGCCAAGAAATGCGGTGACACATGGTATCTTGCAGGCCTGAACAACTCCACAGCGCGCGACGTTGCCTTCAAGCTGGATTTCCTTGGCAAAGAGGGAAAATGGCAGATGACTTCGTTCACCGATGGCAATTCGGCAGACCGCATCGGCATGGATTACCGCTGCACCAAGTCCACGGTTGACGCAGGTGCCGCGCTGGACTTCCACATGGCCCGCAACGGCGGCTTCGCTGCAAAGCTGATGCCTGTAAGATAATTCTGTCGGTCTCTATTTGAAGAGGCTGCGTACAAGTTCGGGGACATCGGCAACCTTTATCACCTGAATGTCATCCGTAACGTGATCTACAGCGGCGTACCTGGATACAAAGATTTTTTTGAAGCCCAGGCGCGCCGCTTCTGTTATGCGTCTGTCTGTCTGGCCAACGGGACGTATCTCTCCGCTTAGGCCCACCTCGCCGGCAAAGCAGATGTCGGAAGATATCGGCATGTCGAAGTTGCTGCTTAGCACCGCGCATATCACTGCCATGTCGCAGGCGGGGTCGGTAACTTTCAGGCCGCCGGCCATATTGATGAAAACGTCTTTCTGGCCCAGGCGGAAGCCGGCCCTGCGCTCCAGCACTGCCAGCAGCATGTTCAGGCGACGCTGGTCAAACCCTGTTGCGCTGCGCTGTGGGGTGCCATATGCTGCCGATGATGCAAGTGCCTGTGTTTCAATGAGGAAAGGCCTGGTGCCATCCAGCATTGCTGCAACTGCCACGCCGCTAAGGCCCTCTTCGTGCATGGGGATAAGCATCTCGGAAGGGTTGGTGATTTCCCTTAGGCCGGTGCCTGTCATCTCAAACACGGCCAGCTCCGATGTGCTTCCGAACCTGTTCTTTATGCCGCGAAGCAGGCGGTATGCCCCGCGGTTCTCACCCTCGAACTGCAGCACCACGTCCACAATGTGCTCCAGCACCTTCGGGCCGGCAATGCTGCCCTCCTTGGTTATGTGACCGATGAGGATTACCGGGGTGTTGCTGTCTTTGGCAAAACGAAGAAGCAGGGCTGCGCACTCCCTAACCTGTGAGACGCTTCCCGGAGAGCCTTCCAGGGCCGCTGCAAACATGGTCTGCACGGAATCTACTATAAGCAGGTCCGGTTTCAGGCGCTGTGCCTCCTTTATTATTTCCTCTATCTGGGTCTCGGAATAGATATAGCAGCTGTTGTGGTCTCCGCCTATGCGCTGGGCGCGCATCTTCACCTGGTTCACGCTTTCCTCGCCTGTGGCATACAGCACGTTCAGTTCCGGGTTCAGAAGGGGAATCTGCAGCGAAAGTGTGGATTTGCCTATGCCAGGCTCGCCGCCAACAAGCACCAGGGAACCCTTCACAAGGCCTCCGCCCAGCAAACGGTCCACTTCCGGCAGCCTGAGGGATATCCTTTCCTGGCTGTCGCTGCTCACCTCAGACAATTTCACCGGGGCGTTTCCGCTGCCGGCCATGGCCCTGTGGCTGTCGTTCTTCTTCGCCGCCCCCGTGACAACTTTTTCCTCCACCATGGTGTTCCAGGCCCCGCATGCGGGGCATTGTCCCATCCATTTCGGAGCTTCGTTTCCGCACTCGGTGCAGAACCACACTGTCTTTACTTTCCCGTTTGCCATATATTGATAAACCTATTTTATTCTTAAAATTGAAACTGTGGCGCAGACACCCATCAGAAGAGGGTAGAAGAGCCATGGAATTATACTTACCGCGCTGATCCCCGCAAATGCCGATGCCATGAGAAGCTGGGCGCCGTAGGGGAGCAGGCTCTGGGTGAGGCAGCTGAACATATCCAGCACCCCGGCAGTCTGCCTGCGATTAAGTTTGTACCGGACCGCAATGTCTTTTGCAATGCCGCCCACAGACAGTATTGCCACGGTGTTGTTTGCCGTAAAGATATTGGTGATGGACACCAGCGCGGCGATTGATGCCATGGCACCGCGTCTGCTGCTTACGGTCTTTTCCATCCGCTGCACAAAATTTTCAAACCACCCCAGGGATTTTATCACATTCAGAAGGCCTCCAGCCACCAGCGCAACAATGATCACCGATGTCATTCCCAGCATTCCGTCAAGCGCGGCCCCAAGCATTCCGGCCGATGATGCCCCTGTTGCAAGTCCCGTAAGTATGCAGGCCGTAACTCCTATGCAAAGAATGCGTATTACCCCGAGGCCGCAAAGGGCCAGGACTATTACTATTATATAGGGTATAAGTTTGGCGGCATCGGCCTGTGGCTGTGGCGGAACCTGGCTGCTCTGGCTTAGACCTAAAAGGACATAAATGCACAAAGAAAGCAAAACCGCAGGCAGGACAACCATAAAATTTGCCCTGAATTTGTCTCTCATTTTCACGCCCAGCGCCCTTGTTGCCGCAAGTGTGGTGTCTGAAATGAACGAAAGGTTGTCTCCGAAGAACGCACCGCCAACAACTATCCCCACCATGTAGGGCAGGCTGTCACCCGTGTCCTGGGCAATGCCGCATGCGATTGGGACCACAGCTGCGATAGTTCCCATGCTGGTGCCTACGGAAAATGAAATCAGGCAGGCCGTGATGAATAGTCCGGCATATATCATACTGGCTGGAATGATGCCCAGAGTGGCCGCTACGGTGGCTTCCACGGCACCAATGTTCCTGGCGATACCGGCAAATGCGCCCGCCAGAATGAAGATCAGAATCATCTGGAGAACGCCTCTGTCCAGCGCTCCGCGAAGAAAATCCCTTATTATATTTTTAGCTTCCATCTTCCTGTTTGTTTCTTATGCAAAGTTAGTGAAAGATTGGTCTGGGGAAAAGATGTAAGCGCAATTAGTTCGGTTTTTTTTAGAAAAGTGATAAAATACAATCAGTGAATAGTGTTATTATGAAAATTTTGCTTACATTTAGAATGATATAGATTTATATTCCTTTAGTACGGCATATAACAACTACTAACTTAATATTAACTAAAAGTCCTAAAAAATCAGTAACATGAAAAGTAAACTATTTACTTGCTTTGTGATGCTGCTTCTCAGCCTTGGAGCCTTTGCCCAGGTGAGGACAATTTCCGGTACCGTCGTTGATAACGTCGGTCCGGTTATTGGCGCCAGCGTCATGGAAGATGGTACTACCAACGGTACCATTACTGACCTCGACGGTAACTTCACCCTCACTACAAAGAGCGGTGCAACTCTCAGTGTAAGTTCCGTCGGTTACGCTACTGCAACTTTCAAGGTTGATCAGCGTGATTTCTACAACATCACCATTGAAGAGGATTCACAGTTCCTTGACGAGGTTGTTGTAGTAGGTTATGGTACAATGAAAAGGAGTGACCTCTCCGGTGCTTCAGTATCCATGAAAGAGGAGGATCTGAAGGGCTCGTTGATCACTTCGCTTGACCAGTCACTTCAGGGACGTGCTGCCGGTGTATCCGCAGTACAGACTTCAGGTGCTCCTGGTTCTTCATCATCTATCCGCGTACGTGGTCAGGCAACTGTAAACGCAAATGCCGAGCCTCTCTACGTTATCGATGGTGTAATCGTCCAGGGTGGCGGTAACTCAGGTTCCGACTTCGGTCTGGGTGACGCTCTGGGTAACGGTAAGGTTTCAACCATCTCTCCTCTGTCTACAATCAACCCTAGCGATATCGTAAGTATGGAGATTCTCAAGGATGCTTCTGCAACAGCTATCTACGGTGCACAGGGTGCGAACGGTGTAGTGCTCATCACTACAAAACGCGGTAAGGCAGGTGATGCGAAATTCAGCTATGACGGCATGTTCGCTGTAAGCCAGCAGACAAAACGTCTTGATATGATGAATCTGCGTGAATTTGCAGAGTTCAACAACTCCATGGTAGAAATCGGTGAGATTGCAGAGAAAAGTTCATGGTATGCAGACCCTTCACTTCTTGGCAAGGGTACAAACTGGCAGGACGAGGTGTTCCGCACAGCTCTGCAGCACTCTCACCAGGTTAGCGCACAGGGCGGTACAGAGAAGGTGCAGTACTATGTATCAGGTTCATTCATGGATCAGCAGGGTACTATCATCGGTTCCAACTTCAACCGTTTCAGTGTTCGTGCAAACCTCGACGCTCAGCTTAAGAAATGGTTGAAACTGGGTTTGAACGCTTCTTATGCAAACACAAAAGATGACCTTAAACTTGCCGATGGTGGCGAGGGTATCATCTTCTACTCTCTCACATTCCTCCCTGATATCCCTGTATATGATGTTGACGGCAACTTCTCTACAGTGGTACGCGAGGGCCAGGGTAGCCAGAAAAACCCTGTTGCCATGGCAATGCTGGAGACCAACACCCTGAAACGTCAGAAACTCACAGGTAACTTCTACGTTGACATCAACCCTATCAAAGGCCTCACATGGCGTACAGAGCTGGGCTTCGACCTCAACTTCTCCGATGCAGAGCGCTATCGTCCGAAAATCGACCTGGGCGCATATCAGGCAAAGGGTAACTCCATGAGCTACCAGAAGAACCAGAACACTTTCTGGCAGATCAAGAACTACCTCACCTACACCAATACATTCGGCAAACACAACTTCAGCGGTATGATTGGTCAGGAGGCATGGGAGAGCAAATGGAACTACCTTAGCGGCGCTTCAACCGGCCTTTCTTCAGATGAGGTGCACAATGTAGCCCTTGGTGAGCCAGAGAGCCATACAGTAGGCCACGGTTTCGGTTCTGCAGCAATGGCTTCATTCTTCACCCGTTGGACATACAACTACGACAACCGTTACCTCCTCACTTATACTTTCCGTTATGACGGTTCTTCAAACTTCGGTCCTGAGAACCGCTGGGCAGGCTTCCACTCTGTAGCCGGCAGCTGGCGTTTCAGCAACGAGAAATTCATGGAGAGCGCAAAGGGTATCCTCAGCAACGGTAAGATCCGTCTGGGCTGGGGTCAGACAGGTAACAGCAACATCGGTGGTTATGCATGGGGTGCAAGTATCAGCCAGATGCCTTCAGCTCTGGGCCAGGGCTTCCGTCCTGCAAACATCCCTAATACAAAAGTACACTGGGAGAAACAGGAGCAGTGGAACCTCGGTATCGACCTCGGTTTCCTTGATGACAAATACAATGTTATCATCGACCTCTACCAGAAGAAGTCTTCAGACATGCTCATGGGCATGCAGCTTCCTTCTTACATGGGTACACAGGGTAACGGCTCATCTGTGCTTGCAGCACCTAAGGGTAACTACGGTACCATCATGAACCGCGGTATAGAGCTCACCCTGGATTTCCACCCTGTAAACGTCAAAGGTTTCTCTTGGGATACCAACTTCCAGATTTCATTCAACCAGAACAAACTCGTTGCCCTTGACGGCACAAAGAACGCAGCCCTCGTGGGTTACGGCCAGTGGAGTGACGTTGTTTCTACAACCAAGGTTGGCGAGTCCCTCTACGGTTTCTACGGTTATGATGTAGTTGGTGTTTATACCTCCCTTGACGACATCATGGAGTCTCCTAGGGCAGAAAAATATCCTGCCGACGGTGTATTCGACCGCAACACCACAGTGTGGGTGGGTGACCTCAAGTTCCGTGATGTGAACGGTGATGGCAAGATTGACGAGAACGACCGTACAAACATCGGTTCACCACTTCCTCTATTCACTTTCGGTTGGAACAACACCTTCCGCTACAAAGACTTCGACCTGGGTATCTTCCTTAACGGCTCTTTCGGCAACAAGGTTCTCAACTACAACCTCCTTGGTCAGGGCTACAACGGTCTTGTTCACATGAACAGCGCATGGACAAACCAGCACAAGAGCGTAGCCGACCGTGCACAGCTTGTTCCTATCGATGCGAACAAGGAGTATCCTGCAGTTGTTGCCGGCAAGACAGTGAATGAGTGGTATAACGATATCACCAACGTTACTGTTGCCAACAAGGATACCAAGACCCCTCGTCCTACAATCAATGACCCTAACGATAACGACCGCATGAGCTCCCGTTACATAGAGGACGGCTCATACCTCCGTATCAAGAACATAGCTTTGGGTTACAACATCCCTAAGAAGCTTCTCAAGAAGATCAAATTCGAGAACATCCGCGTGTCTGTGAACATCCAGAATGTTTACACATTCACCAAGTATCGTGGTTACGATCCTGAGGTTGGTGCTTCTACACAGGACTCTTCAGGTCTTACTTACGGTGTTGATAACGGCCGTTATCCTTCTCCTACAACTTATTCATGTGGTCTTAACATCACATTCTAATTTATGGAGGGTAATTATATGAACAGAATATTCAAAGGTATTATTTTCGCAGGTGCCCTTCTTATGGCGGCATCTTGCCAGAACTTCCTTAACCGTCCTACTGTAGATAACTACAACACCTCAAACTTCTATCAGACAGACGAGCAGGTGGAGCAGGGCGTAAACTACCTCTATAACTCTCCATGGTATGATTTCCAGCGCGGTTTCATCAAAGTGGGTGAGGTTATGTCAGGTAACATGTACTGGGGCAACTCCCCATACCTCTCACTTACCGCAAACGGTACCGATATAGACCTTATGAACATGTCATATTCTTTGTGGTCTGTCAATGCGCATGCAAACACCATCATCAAGAACGTGCTTGCTTCAAGCGGTCCGTCACAGAAGATGAAAAACAGGGTTATCGGTGAGTGTCTCACCCTCAAAGCCCTTGCATACTTCTTCCTTGTGCGCTCATTCGGTGAAGTGCCTATCATTCACGACAATGCAGATCTTATTGGTACCGGCTTGTATAACGACGTTAAGAAAGCCGACCGCGCAAGCGTATACGAGTACATCATCATGACTCTTGAGAAAGCCATGGAAATGCTTGAGGATTACAAAGATCCGCAGAAAGGCAAATATAACCGTATAGACTATTATGCAGCCGAGGCTCTCCTTGCAAAGGTTTACCTCACAAAAGCAGGTCTGGGAGGTACACTTTCCGCAGCTGATCTTACAGAGGCAGCCAACAAGGCACTTGATGTAATCGAGCATTCAGACCGTGAGCTTACTCCAAAGTATTCCGATGTTTTCCGTCTTTCTCCAGCAGTGTTCAACGCAACTGGTGAGCCTCTCATCAGCTGGCAGTGGGGTATCTCAGGCGGCCAGTGGACACGTCAGAACACTCTTCAGTCCGATCTTATTTTCGAGGGCTTCGGCGACCAGGGTGACCTCTGGGGTGGCTGGGGCGGTCCTTCTGTTGACCTTGCCGACGCATTCGGCGTTAAGGCTACAGACGATCCTGCAGTGCGTGCAGCCGAACAGGACAGCCGTCGTAAATCTACCCTCATGATGGCTGGTGACCAGTATGACTACTTCTGGACAGACAAGGTTTCTCCTAAGGGTTTCAAAGGCTTCAGCTACATCGAGGCTCTTTACAGCGAAGACAAGGATTACAAAGTAGGCGGTGGTGAAATGCAGTGCGGTACAGGTGCGCAGAACGTAAAACACCTCTATGGTGATGATGCCGACCACATTGCCGGCGTAGGCGTTCCTCCTGCACGTATGGCCTATCAGCTCCCTACACACATCCTTCGCCTTTCAGACGTTTACCTTATATATGCCGAGGCTGTTGTAAACACCAACAATGCAGCAGCTCTCAAATATGTGAACCTGGTTCGTCATCGTGCAGGTGCTCCTGAACTTAAAGGCACAGTTACATTGAAAGACATCTGGAAAGAGCGTCGTCTGGAGCTTGCCGGTGAGGGTGACTACTGGTACGATTTCGTACGCCGTTCATACTTTGATGCCGCTGCTGCAATTGCAGAACTCAAGGCACAGCGCCGTTCTACATACAACGGTGATATGAACAAGGTTATGAAGAAATATGCCGAGAAAGGTGTATGGGATATCGTATTCCTTACACAGAGTACTCCGGACGGCAGCGACGTTGCCGGCTTGCAGGAAGGTGTTGAAGGCCAGGTATGGTACGGTAAGAATGCAGTCATAGGTAAGGATGACGCCCCTAACGTAACAGAATCAAGCTTCACACTTCCTTTCCCTACAGAGGACGTAGTATTCAACGGCAACATGGCTTCAAATGTTCCGGGTGAGCCTGTTGATGTACGTGAGCTCTACAAGTATAATTTTTAATTGAAGTGAGAAATGAAATCTATTAAGACACTTAGCTATATTTTTGCAGCTACTCTCTTTGTCATGGGTCTCAGCTCTTGCGACAAAGTGGACTATCCGGACCGTTTCCGTCCAACCAGTGGTGTGCCAACCGTTCACAGTGTTCGTTACTCATCTACCGACACTTACATCGACCAGGCCTTCATGGAGGAAGTGGTTTGTATCCTTGGTGAGAATCTTCGCAGCGTTCACGACGTTTGGTTCAACGACCAGCAGGCCATTCTAAACACCAGCTATGTCACAGACAACACCCTTATGGTTCAGGTGCCTAAGACTATGCCTACAGTGGAGACAGACAAGATTTATCTGATTACTGCGGCAAAAGACACCGTTACATACGATTTCCGCGTGCTTCCTCCAGTACCAAGCGTAAGGGAGATGAGCTTTGAGTATGCACAGCCTGGTGAGTTTGTTACAATTTACGGTAACTACTTCTATCAGAAAGAGGGTGGCGAACCTATGGTGGTTGAGTTCCCTGGTGCAAAAGCAACAGAGATCAAGAACCTTACAATGACATCTTTCGATGTTAAGGTTCCTGCAGGTGCACAGCCTGGTAAGGTGCGTGTAACCACAGCTTCTGGTACATCGGCTTCTGATTTTTATTATGCCGACAACCGCGGTCTTCTCTTTGACTTTGACGGTACAAACGGTCTTTATACCATCAACCATGGCTGGCATGCATGTGATCTTACTGCCGAAGGCCAGGGCGTGGGCGGTTCAGTTGCCCTTATTGCAAGTAACGGTGAGCAGGAATTCACTGCTAACGGCGAAGACTGGCAGGATGGCAAATGCCACTTCGAGTACTGGGCAGGCAACTGGCAGGATCCGGAAACTTACGGCACATGGGACGGTCGTCGTCTCATTGACCTTGTGGACTTCACAAACTTTGCATCTATGTGCATCAAGTTTGAGGTTAAGGTTGATCCGGAACGTCCTTGGACAGGTTGTCCTATGCAAATTATCTTCTCTTCTGTAACTCAGGTATCTAACGGCAATGCCGGTGTTCTTGATATCCATGGCAACGTTCTTGCAGGATGTAACAACACTTACTTCGCGAAAGACAAGCAGCACCCGCGTTATATGTGGAGACCTTGGAAAACTGCGGAGGGTGGAGTGTACAGCACAAACAACCAGTGGGTTACCGTCACCGTTCCTTTCACTGCGTTTACCGATAATATGGATGGAACACCTGCAACAGGCACCCTCACTCCGGAGTCATTCTCCAACCTTGAGTTCTTCTTCGCCGGCGGTACATCAGATGAGGGTAAACCTTGTAAACCATATATCCTGATTGATAATGTCCGTGCCGTTCCAGTACGTTAATTAAATTCAGAACAAGATGAAAATTTTCAATAAAATATCAGCAATTCTTTGTACAGCAGCCCTCGCTCTTGGCGTTGTTGGCTGTACAACAGCAAACCTGGATACAAACCAGTATTCAGATACCGCTGTGACTCTTGCTTCTTACGGTCCTAATCCGGTAGTGCGTGGTTCGGCTCTCCGCTTCTTCGGCTCAAACCTCCAGAATGTAGTTGAGGTTAACATTCCGGGCGTCGACCCTATCACCGAGATTAAGGTTGTGGAAACCGGCAAGGTTAGCGAGATTCGCGTTATCGTCCCTCTGGAGGGTCCGGAAGTGGGTATCGTATCTCTCAAGACGAAAGACGGCGCTATCCTCAAGACCCGTGCAGAACTCACCTACAAAGAGTCTTACAGACTTGAATCGTTTGAAGTTAAAACACCGGCATATCCGGGCGATGTTATCACTCTGAAGGGTGAATACATGCAGCTTGTAGACCATGTTGTATTTGCCGGCGGCACAGAGGTTCCTGTAGAGGAAGGTTCTACCCGCCACGAGGCTAAGGTTGTTATCCCTGATGACGCTGTTACAGGCAAGATCATTCTTTCTGACGGTGCTTCCGTGGAGACCCTCTTCTATTCTGCCGAGGATCTGGTAATGGGCAAACCTCAGGTTGAGAGAAAACTCAGGGCTTCAGTAAAGGCAGATGACATTCTTACCGTTAACGGTACTCATCTGGAGATGGTGAAATACTTCAAATTCGGAGAGTTTGTTGCCGAGGATTTCTCTTATGATGCCGAAAAGGATCAGATTAAGCTGGTTGTTCCTGCCCTTGCACAGGACGGTGTTTATTCTGCAGTTTCTTTCCAGGGCGATTCATTTGAAGCCGGTGAGGTTGAGTTCATCCTTCCTACAGAGCTTTCAGCTGCTCCGCAGCCGGTAAAAGCTGGTGCGGAACTTAAAATCACAGGTAAAGATCTGGATGTTGTGTCCAAAGTAGACTTTGATGGTGCGGCAGATGCGGTGTTCAACCATACAGAAGAAGGCGATATTACAGTCACTGTTCCCGCAACTGCCAAAGAGGGTGATGTAACTCTTTCACTTCCTAACGGCTACAAATCAACAGTTGCCTTCACTCTTGTACATCCAACCATTACAAACATTGCTCCTATGGAACTTTATGCCGGTGACGAGCCTGTGGTTGTTACCGGTACAGACCTGGACCTTGTTGTAAGCGCAACAATAGGTCCGAAAGATTGTCCTATCGAGGAGCAGAGTGAGACATCTCTCAGCCTTGGTACAGATGTTACTTCTGTAAGCGGTGTTGTTACTCTCACCCTTGCAAACGGTGAGAAGCTTGTATCAGAGGATGCTGTTGTAATGAAGTACCACAGCAAGGTAATCGTAACAGAGCGTCCTGCAGGCCAGCATATCGGCGAGATTGTTGCTCTTAAGGGTACCAATATGGATCTTGTTGAGAGCATCTATGTGGGTGAGAACAAAGTTACCAGATATGCGCTTCGCACCCCAGAGGAGATCCAGTTCATCATGCCTTGGGCTAAAGTTGGTTCATACGACCTTAAATTCGTCCTCTTTGACGGTGACGAGGAGTTCCAGGCAGAGCCTATCGAGGTTATGTTGGAGCGTGAATTCACAACCTATTTTGAGGGTGCAAGTCCAGTAGCTTGGAATGAGGTTAGCGTTCTCTCTGCAGAAGATGTTGCTTCCCTTGCAATTGGACAGGACCTCTACATCTACTACGACGTTATGAATCCTATTCCTGACGGATATACACAAATCCGTATGATTGGTGCAGGCTGGAGCTTCAACCCAGAGGGTAGCCCTATCTACCAGTTCGATCCAGCTGGATCTGGTATCCAGCCTGGTGAAAGCGGTGTTATCACTCTTACCGTAGACGCGGATCTCAAGAGCAATTATGCAAGTGGTATCTCTCTTACCGGTAATGGTTGTGTCATCAAAAAGGCAGAAAGTGTCAAGGAAATTTCTCAGGAAATCACAGTATTCGAAGGCCCTTGCGACATGACATGGGGTGATGACGGCCGTTTCGGTCTTGCATACGAATACTTCAAGGATCTCAAACCGGGTGCAAAACTGATTTTCTACATCGAGCACACCAAAGACTGGGGTCAGATCCAGATTAATGATGGCTGGTGGAAAGATAGTTCATACAATTTTGCCGAAATTGGTGGCGCATACATCAAGACTGATATCATTGGTACTGCCACTAGGGTTGAACTTACTCTTGATGCAGAGAACCTCGCAATTGCTCAGAATAATGTCGGTGACTATGCAGGTCTTAATGCGGGTACCAAGTACGCTTCTCCTTCCGGTAAATATTCATTTGTTTGCCAGGGCAGTGATATGAGAGTTGTCTCTATCGCAGTTCTTCCATAACAAAAACTTTTTGGGCAGCGGGCGGTGAAACGGCCGCTGCTCCCTAAAACTAACAATAATTAGAGATGAAAAGAATCTATGGAATTATGCTTTGGGCCGCAATGGCAATTGTTGCCGTGGCCTGTGGCGGAAAAGCCTCTCCAGACCCGACCCCGGGACAGAAGGCCGCCGCACCGAAACTCCTTTCCACCACCCCTGCGGACGGTGTGAATGATGTCAACTATGAATCCAGCTTCGCTGTTGCGTTCACTTACGACCAGAATATCAAATGCCTCACCGCAAACTGGAGCAAGATAACTGTGGATAACGGTGCAAAGATTGTAAGCATCAATCCATATGATACCAAGCTTACCGTTACCGTAGGCGATTTGGCGGCAGACAAAACATATACCCTAAGCATTGGTGCGGATGCTGTCCAGGGCTTCAAGCAGAACCAGGATGCAGCTGCAGCTGCCACATTCAAGTTTACAACCAAATCTGCTCCGCTTCCTCCAACACCGGACCCCGATCCGGATCCGAAACCGGACGGAGACCCTGCCAAGATTCTTGCAAAACTGCAGCTTGGCTTCAACTTGGGTAACCATTTCGATGCCTTCTACAACGGCACATGGGCAGGTGACAAATTCCTTTGGCCGGACGAGGAATGCTGGGGTAACCCTAAATGTACCCAGGCAACCTTCACCGGCCTCTACAATGCAGGCTTCCGTTCCGTACGTATTCCTATCACATGGCTCAAGACCATAGGCCCGGCTCCGGACTACAAGATAGACGAAACCTGGATGAACCGCATCAAAGAGGTTGTGGGCTTTGCAAAGAACGCTGGCCTGCAGGTGATTATCAACACCCATCATGACGAGGATCACTATCTTACAGATGACGGCAACCGTGGCTATCATACATGGCAGAACATCATCGATGCCACAAAGGATGAGGCTGTAAATACCCAGGTAAAAGAGGAGGTAAAAGTTTTCTGGACAAACGTGGCTAACGAGTTCAAGAACGAGGGTGACTATCTTATCTTCGAGAGTTTTAACGAGATAAACGACGGCAAGTGGGGCGGCAGCGCCAATTCCGTTGCCCAGGCGCAGATCCTGAACCAGTGGAACCAGGTGTTCGTGGATGCAGTGCGTGCAACAGGCGGTAACAATGCCACAAGATGGCTTGGCGTGCCAACATACTGCGCAAGCCCTTCAACAAAGTTCATCGGTGCATTCAAACTCCCTTCAGACCCTGCAAACAAGACCATGCTGGCGGTGCACTGCTATGACCCTTACGACTACACCATTGCAGAGGGATGCATGAGCAAGAGATGGGGCCACACCATGGGCAATTCATGGGATGAGAAGAATGTGAAAGACGTGTTGGCTACACTGTACTCCAACTATATAGCAAAGGGCATCCCTGTATATATGGGCGAGTTCGGCTGCAGCATGCGTGCCTACAACACGGCCGACTGGCGTTGCGAGAAATACTATCTGGAGTATTTCGTGAAAGCCTGCAAGACTTATTCCATCCCTTGCCTGCTGTGGGATAACGGCAACAAGGGAACAGGATCGGAGCATCACGCATACATAGACCACGGAAACGGCCAGTATATAGACCATTCAAAAGAACTTGTGGACGTTATGGTGAAGGCCATGACCGATGATTCCGCAGCTTACACACTGGACTATATCTACGATCACGCACCAACCAAATAAGACTTATCCGGGATATGCGCCAGGTACTGGAAGAAATATGTTCCATATCTTCAAAGGACTGCTTCAATGTAACTGAAAGGAGGAAAAGTTCCTTCACCTACCCCCTTCACAAGCACAGCGAGTTCGAATTGAACTTCGTGCAGGGAGGCAAGGGAGTAAGACGCATTGTTGGAGACAGCGTGGAATATATAGGAGACTACGACCTGGTGCTTATCGGCCCGGGAGGCCTGGAGCATGTTTGGGAGCAGGGCAACTGCACAGCTACCGACATAAGGGAAGTTACCATACAGTTCCATGCAAACCTCCTTTCAGAGAATCTTCTGGAGAAGAATCAGTTCTCTTCGATAGGAAAGATGTTTGAGGATTCCAAGAGGGGTATTTCCTTCCCGATGGAGGCCATCATGACAGTGTACAAGTACCTGGTGTCCCTGTCTTCAATGAAGGACAGCTTCGAGCAGACCATGACACTCTTCCGCCTTTTCCACGACCTTTCCCTAAGTGACTACAGGATACTGTCCAGCGGCTCCTTCTCCCGTGCGGAGAATTCAGAAAGCCGCAGGGTGGGCAAGGTGAAGGAGTATATAGCAGCGCATTACAGGGAGGAACTGAAGCTGGAGGAACTTGCCTCGCTGGTGGGCATGAGCCCGTCTTCTTTCAGCAGGTTTTTCAAGCTCAGGACTTTGAAAACCCTTTCTTCCTACATAGTGGACCTTCGTCTGGGAGTTGCAGCGCGTGAACTGGTGGATACCAGCAAGAACGTATCCGAGATATGTTATGGCTGCGGTTTCAACAACCTTTCCAACTTCAACAGGGCGTTCAAGAACAGCAAGGGGATGAGCCCTACGGAATTCAGGTTGATTTACAAGAAAAAGAAGGTTGTTGTCTGATATTTTTTTTGCATTTTTCTCAAATTTTGTCTTGTTTTATCCTATGTATACTTTGGGAATAGACGTCGGATCTTCATCCGTAAAAGTATCGGTCCTGGACCTTGCAAGCGGCAGTTGCGCCGCCTCTTCCACAAATCCGAAAGTTGAAATGCCTATAAAGGCCGTACACACCGCCTGGGCCGAGCAGGACCCGGACATGTGGTGGAAGTATGTGCTTGAGGGTATTGACGATGTGGGAAAAACCATAGATTTGAAGGCTGTGAAGGCTGTGGGTATCACCTATCAGATGCACGGCCTTGTTTGTGTGGACAGGGAGGGGAAGCCTCTGCGCGATTCCATCATCTGGTGCGACAGCCGTGCCGTGGAACTTGGTGCGCAGGCTATGGAGGAACTGGGCCGTGAGAAGTGCTTGGAGCATCTGCTGAATTCCCCTGGAAACTTCACTGCATCCAAACTTGCATGGGTGATAAAGAATGAACCTGAACTGTATGCAAAGATATACAGGTTCATGCTGCCCGGAGACTACATTGCATACAAGCTGTCCGGAGAGATGGGAACATCCGAAACCGGGCTCTCGGAGGGCATACTCTGGGATTTCAAGGATAATTGCCGCGCAGATTTCGTGGCGGAATATTACGGCATAGACAAGGATAAATTCTGCGACATAGTGCCTTCCATAGGCATTGCCACAAGAATTAGCGCCGAGGCATCGGCCCTCACAGGGCTTTCGGAAGGAACCCCTGTTTCCTATCGCGCCGGAGACCAGCCTAACAATGCCTTCAGCCTTAATGTGCTGAACCCCGGCGAAGTTGCTGCAACGGGCGGTACATCGGGTGTGGTTTACGGCGTGACAGACCTGCCGAAGGCAGACAGTGCAAGCCGCGTGAACACCTTCCTGCATGTGAACAATACTGCGCAGCAGCAGCGTCTGGGCGTGCTTCTGTGCATCAACGGAACGGGTATCCTCAACAGCTGGCTGCACCGCAACGTGTGTCCGGAACTCAGCTACCCGCAGATGAACCAGGAGGCTGCAAAGGCCCCAGCAGGCTGCGACGGCCTTCTGATGTATCCTTTCGGAAACGGAGCGGAGCGCGTGCTGGAAAACAAGGCTCCCGGGGCCGGCATGCTGGGTCTGAGTCTTGTGCGTCACACCCGCAGCCATATGCTGCGTGCAGCCCAGGAGGGCATAGCCTTCGCCTTCCGCTATGGCATAGATGTGATGAAGGAGCTGGGACTGAACCTTTCGGTTATACGTGCAGGCAAGGCCAATCTCTTCCTGAGCGACATCTTCCGCCAGAGCCTTGCCACCCTCTGCGATGCAACCATAGAGCTTTACGATACGGACGGCTCCCTTGGTGCGGCACGCGGTGCGGCCCTTGGCGCCGGGCTTTATGCAAGCAGTCAGGAAACATTCAAGAGCCTTAATTGTCTGGAAAGAGTCACTCCAAACCCGCAGTGGAAGGAGGACTTGGACAAAGCATATGAGAATTGGATTAAAAACCTATAATTTTACTAAACAATGAAACAGTATTTCCCTGAGATCGGCAAGATCCCATTCGAAGGAACATCTTCGAAAAATCCTATGGCATTCCACTACTATCAGCCGGAGCGTGTTGTGGCAGGCAAACCGATGAAAGATTGGTTCAAGTTTGCCATGGCATGGTGGCACACCCTGTGCGCCGAGGGCAGCGACCAGTTCGGCCCGGGCACAAAGAATTTCCCTTGGAATGAGGGCGCAACTGCACTGGAGCGTGCGAAAGCCAAAGCTGATGCAGGTTTCGAGATTATGCAGAAACTTGGAATAGAGTATTTCTGTTTCCATGACGTGGACCTTTGCGAGGAGGCCCAGACCATAGAGGAGTACGAGGCAAACTACAAGGAGATTGTTGCATATCTGCAGCAGAAGATGAAAGAGACAGGCATCAAGAACCTCTGGGGCACTGCCAACGTATTCGGTCACAAGAGATATATGAACGGTGCAAGCACCAATCCTGATTTCAACGTTGCCGCACGTGCAATGGTTCAGATCAAGAATTCTCTGGACGCAACCATCGCGCTGGGCGGTGACGCATATGTGTTCTGGGGCGGCCGAGAGGGTTATATGAGCCTTCTTAACACCGATATGAAACGTGAGAAGGCACACCTTGCAACAATGCTCCGCATGGCTCGCGATTACGCGCGTTCAAAGGGCTTCAAGGGCGTATTCCTCATCGAGCCTAAGCCGATGGAACCTATGAAGCATCAGTATGATGTTGACACGGAGACTGTTATCGGCTTCCTTAAGGCAAACGGCCTGGACAAGGACTTCAAGGTGAACATTGAGGTTAACCACGCAACACTTGCCGGCCACACCTTCGAGCACGAGCTTCAGTGCGCAGTGGACAACGGCATGCTGGGATCAATTGACGCAAACCGCGGTGACTACCAGAACGGCTGGGATACAGACCAGTTCCCTGTTGATATCTACGAGCTTGTACAGGCAATGCTTGTGATTGTGAAAGGCGGCGGATTCCAGGGCGGCGGCACCAACTTCGACGCCAAGACACGCCGTAACTCTACAGACCTGAAGGATATCTTCATCGCACATATCAGCGGTATGGACATGATGGCACGCGCCCTTCTGATTGCTGCCGATATCCTGGAGAATTCAGAGATCCCTGCAATGCTTAAGGAGCGCTACGCTTCTTATGACGAGGGTATGGGCAAGAAGTTCGAGGACGGTGAGCTTACACTGGAGCAGGTGGTAGAGTATGCCAAAGCTCAGGGCGAGCCTGCATGCACTTCCGGCAGCCAGGAGTTGTATGAGGCGATAGTAAGTCTTTATATCTAAAAATAACAAAAATATATGTTATAATAGTATCAGTCATTTAACTGATTAATTATTAATTTTGTGGGTTACATGGTGTGTTTACTACGTAACCCACATTTTTTATGAAGAAACTAATCATCTTTTTTGTTGCAGTATTTGCAATTGTTGCCTGCGGCGGTTCGGAAGCGTCGCAGGACGTGAAAGTGGTTGACGGCCAGTTCGTGCTTGACGGTCAGCCCCAGTATTTCATCGGAGCCAATATGTGGTATGCGGGACGTCTTGCCGCATCGGCAGAGGGCATGCAGCGCCTGGAAAAGGAGCTGGACTATCTGAAGGGCATAGGTGTAACCAACCTTCGCGTGCTTGCAACCGAAGGTGAAGACCTGGATGCGCTGGAGCTTGCCCTGCAGCAGATGGAAAAGCGCGGCATGAAGGCTGTGCTCTTCCTTAACAATGCATGGGAGTGGAGCTACGGCTTCCTGGATTATCTGGAGAGCGCAACCTCGCAAAGGCAGCCAAGGCCAAGTGTGGATGGCTATCAGGCTTATATGAGTGCAATGGCCGGCTTCCATACCAATTCGCAGGCTGTGGCCCTGAACCAGGAGTATGTGAAAAAGGCTGTGGAGCGCCTGAAGGGCAGCAAAGCCATCTTCAGCTGGCAGATTAGCAACGAGCCCCGCTGTTTCAGCTCCGATCCAAAGAACAAGGATGCATTCGTGAATTATATACTTAGCACCGCATGGCTTATCAAATCCATAGATCCGGACCATCTTGTGAGCACCGGCAACGAGGGCTTCATGGGCTGTGAGGAGGATATGGACCTTGTGCGCCGCATCAACAACAGCCGCGAGATTGATTACATCACCATACACATCTGGCCATATAACTGGAGCTGGGTGGAGGAAGACGGAATATCGGACGGATACGATTCTGCAATAGAGAAGATAGGGGAGTACATAGATTCTCATCTGAAGATTGCCGCCGAGATGAACAAGCCGGTGGTTGTGGAGGAGTTCGGTTATCCGCGTGACGGTTTCTGTTTCGACAAAGCCTCTTCAACCGTAGGCCGAGACGCCATTTACGGCTATGTTTTCAACCGTGTTGTGGAAAACCAGGCCAAGGGCGGCCTTCTTGCAGGCTGCAATTTCTGGGCATGGGGCGGTTTTGCGGACAATGCCCACGAGTGGTGGCAGGAGGGTGACGACTATTGCGGCGACCCGGGCCAGGAGCAGCAGGGCCTGAACTCTGTGTTTGTGGGCGACAGCACCGTTGACGTGATTTCCGCTGCAACATCGGCCCTGAAGAACAACAACCACGTTTATGTTGCGATGCAGCACGACTGGATTTTCACCGGCAAGGAGAAAACCCTTTACGTTGATACCTACGGCGACAGCAGGAACGACGTTACCGTGAATGTGGCTCTTGTTGCAGACCGCAGCCTCATGCTTCAGGCCGATACAGTCTGCATCCTTGGCAGCAGCGTGAAGGCGGGCCAGCGTGCTTCATTTGATCTTTCCGCTGTGGAGCCGGGTTTCTATCAGACCCGCGTAAGCTATAACGGCGGGGAATTGAAGAGCTTCAATATAGGCATCGATCCGGAAATGATAGAATCCCCGGTGGATGTGAATCCTGAGGAGTTTGACGCTTTCTGGACAAAGAACCTGCAGGAGCTTGCGGCAGTTCCTATGGATGTTACCATGGAAAAGGACGAGGCCCACAGCAACGAAGTGCGCAGCAGCTACCGCGTGAAGATGAAATCCCTTGGCGGAGCAGAGATTGGCGGCCTTTTGTGCATGCCAAATGCCGAAGGAAAATATCCGGTTTATCTGGAGTACATGGGCTATGGCGCCGGTGTATATGACTATAACCCGGATTCCAATCCGGAGCGCATACAGTTCCTTGTTAGCGTGCGCGGCCAGGGTATCTTCCGCGAGCCTCAGGCCCGCTGGATAGACCGCGGCCTGGATTCAAAGGAGAATTTCTATTACAGGGGAGCCTACTGCGACGTTGTACGCGCAATAGATTTCGTGTGCAGTCTCCCTAATGCCGATACAGACCATGTGTTTGCGCTGGGCGAAAGCCAGGGAGGCGCGTTCACCATCGTTGCATCGGCACTGGACAACAGGATTAAGGCAGCCGCGCCGGCAGTTCCTTTCATGGGCGATTTCTGCGACTATTGGAAGATAGTGTGGTGGCCTGTATGGGAGGTGTTCGAGGCTGCGGAGAAAGAGGGTATCAGCCGCGAACAGGTGCTGGACCTTCTGCGCTGGTTCGATACCAAGAACTTCGCACGCCGCGTGAAGTGCCCTGTGAAGATGGGCTTCGGCCTTCAGGACCCAACCTGCCCGCCTCACACCAATTTTGCGGCCTACAACCAGTTTGCCGGTCCTAAATCCTATTACACTGCAGCATATTGCGGACATGGCATATGGGCCGTGCCGGAGTGGGCGGCAGAGAGGGAGAAATTCTTTGACAGCCTGAAATGATATTGAAACCACATATGAAAAAATTAAGCCTTATCCTTACTGCGGCTCTTTTTGCCGCATGTGCACAGCAACCCGTGGCGCAGCCTCTTCTGGAACAGTTGAAACAGACTGCAGAATCGGGCAGATTCTATTATTGTCATCAAGACGATCTTATGTACGGGCATTCATGGCGCCTGGAAGATGCAGATTGCGATTTCAGCCGTTCGGATGTCTTTGACGTCTGCGGAGAATATCCTTCAATGCTTGGTTACGACCTTGGCGGCATAGAACTTGGCAGTGATAAAAATCTGGATGGTAACAGTTTCCGGCAGATGCGCCAGGCCGCTGCATGGCTTCATGACAAGGGCGGTATCATAACCTTCAGCTGGCATCCCCGCAATCCTCTTACCGGTGGCGACGCATGGGATGTGTCTTCAGACAAGGTGGTGGAATCCATACTTCCAGGAGGAGAGAAACACGATGAATTCATGGTTTGGCTGCAGCGTGCGGCGGATTATATCCAGAGCTATGGTTTCCCTCTGATTTTCCGTCCTTGGCACGAGAACAGCGGCAGCTGGTTCTGGTGGGGTGCAGACCTTTGCACACCGGAGCAGTTCAAGCAGCTGTGGATTATGACTTATGATTATTTCGTGAAAGAAAGAGGCATTGACAATCTGGTATGGGCATATTCACCAAACGGGGTTGTTGATGCGGAAAAGTATATGCTTACATATCCCGGTGACGAATATGTGGATATCATGGGATTTGACTATTACCACGGCCATAGTGCCAATTTCACCGAGGGCATGCGCAGCCAGATGGAAACCATACTTCCTCTTGCAAAAGAGCATGGTAAGGTGATGGCGGTTTGTGAGACCGGTTCAGAGGGCATAGGCAATCCTAAATGGTGGACAGAGGAGTTGCTTCCTTCAGTGGAGGGTTTCCCTGTTGCATATGTCCTCACATGGCGCAATGCCTGGGACAGGCCGCAGCATTTCTTCGGCCCTTGGAAAGGTGCCGCTTGCGAGCAGGACTTCGTGGAATTCTGCAATAACGAAAGAACAATTTTTGTCAAATAAATAAACTATGGATTTTCAGGAGAAACTTTCTGCCCTTGAGGCAGAGCATGAGGCCTTGATAACTATGAAAAACGAACCCGTTTACTGCAACGGGGTTTATGAGAGATATAAGAATCCTATCCTTACGGCAGCCCACGCCCCTCTTTTTTGGCGTTACGATTTGGACCCGAAGGATAATCCTTTCCTGGAAGAGCGTTTCGGCGTGCATGCCGCATTCAACAGCGGCGCCATCAAATGGGGAGACAAGTATGTGCTTGTTGTGCGCGTTGAGGCCGATGACCGCAAGTCTTTCTTTGCTGTGGCGGAAAGCCCCAACGGAGTGGATAATTTCCGTTTCTGGGATCATCCTGTTACCATGCCGGAGTATGGAGAGCCCGCAACAAACGTGTATGACATGCGCCTTACACGCCACCAGGACGGCTGGATCTACGGCCTTTTCTGTGTGGAACGCAAGGACCACAGCGTGCCCGGAGACCTTTCTGCGGCAACTGCAGCCTGCGGCATAGCCCGCACCAGAGACCTGGTGAACTGGGAGAGGCTTCCGGATTTGAAATCCAAGAGCCAGCAGCGCAACGTTGTTCTGCATCCGGAGTTTGTGGACGGCAAATATGCCCTGTACACACGCCCGCAGGACGGTTTCATTGATGCTGGCAGCGGCGGTGGCATAGGCTGGGCCCTGGTGGACGACATCACCAATGCAGAGGTTAAGGAAGAGAAGATAATCAACCAGCGCTTCTACCACACCATCAAGGAGAGCAAGAACGGCGAGGGCCCGCACCCTATCAAGACTTCAAAGGGCTGGCTGCATCTTGCGCACGGTGTGCGCGGCTGCGCTTCGGGCCTGCGTTATGTCCTGTATATGTATATGACTTCCCTTGAGGACCCTACGAAACTCATTGCCCAGCCGGCAGGTTTCTTCATGGTTCCGGAGGACGAGGAATATATAGGCGACGTTATGAACGTGCTTTTCAGCAACGGATGGATTGCCGACGAGGATGGCAGGGTATATATCTACTATGCTTCATGCGACACACGCATGCACGTTGCCACCTCAACCGTAGACCGCCTTGTGGACTACTGCATGAACACAGAGCAGGACGGCTATCGCACCGGCCTCACCGTGGAAAGACTTAACAGACTCATTGATAAAAATCTAAAAAAATAATCCAATGGCACTTTCAAAACCAACTATCGGAGAAAAAATAGCGTATGCGCTTGGTGATGCGGCTGCGGGCGGTATCACATGGAAGATAATGTCAATCGCCTTCCCGCTGTTCTTCACCAATGTCTTCGGACTTTCATTTGCCGATGCTGCGGCGCTGATGCTCATAGCACGTCTTTTTGACGTCGTAACAGACCCTGTGATGGGCAGCCTTGCAGACCGCACCCAGAGCCGCTTCGGCACATACCGTCCATGGCTCATCTACGGCGCCATCCCTTACGGTCTTGTGTTCATGCTTCTGCTGTTCACACCGGAACTGGGCCCCGGAGCAAAACGCGTGTGGGCATACACTTTCTATCTTCTGATGATGGCTTTGTACACTGCCGTTAACGTGCCTTACGGTTCGCTTCTGGGCGTGATGACAGATGACGACAACGAGAAAAACCAGTTCTCTTCATACCGCATGGTGGGAGCTTATGCAATGGGTTTCGTAACTCTGCTGTCCTTCCCGTACCTCCAGAAATTCATCGGCGGCACAGAGGCTCACCAGTACACCGTGCTGGGCGTGGGCTTCGGTATACTTGCTGCGGTGATGACCCTGCTTTGCGGCCTCCTCACCA
Source organism: Bacteroidales bacterium (assembly GCA_024401715.1). Lineage (GTDB taxonomy): Bacteria > Bacteroidota > Bacteroidia > Bacteroidales > UBA932 > Cryptobacteroides. The sequence continues at coordinate 50,400 of JAKSKO010000001.1, read as the reverse complement.
AGGAGAGGCTTAAACCTGTGCGTGCAGAGAAATTCTCTTTCCGCCAGTTCGCAGACCTTTTCCGCAACAAACCATGGATATACATGACCCTGATTGCAATCTGCACAAACTTCTTCAACGGTTTCCGTTATGCGGTTGCGGGTTACATGATAACCTACTGTCTTGGCGGCGACGTAACCGTGGGCCGTCTCATTATCAACTACACCGTATTCATGGCCTTCAGCGAGGTTACCTGCATGGTCTTCGGCGGTCTGTCTCCGGTATTCACCAAATGGGTGGGCAGCAAGCGCATGGCCTTCGTATGGTCTGCAGTCATCTGCTGCGCTGCATCGGTGCTTTACTTCTTCATCCCTATGAACCCGGCCTACATCTGGGTGATGGTGGGTGTTAACGTCCTGGCCTCTATCGGCGCCGGTTTCTATTCTCCGCTTCTGTGGAGCATGTATGCCGATGTTGCCGATTATGCCACAGAGAAGTTCGGCACTTCGTCAACAGGCCTCATCTTCTCTTCAGGCACCATGGCACAGAAACTTGGCGGCGCCGTTTCCGGTTCGCTTATCGCCATGCTTCTTGGCATCGCAGGCCTGGTTTCCGAAACCGACATGACAACTGGCCAGACCATAGTTACAATCACGGACGAGGAGTCTGTGCGCCAGATGGTGTGGCTGCTGTTCTCCCTGATTCCTGCAGCCCTTGCAGTGGTTATGGGATTGCTTGCATATAAGTTCCCTATCAAGAAATAGTTTTTGAAATACCGATTATTACGATGAAAAATTACGGTCATTTTGATGATGCGGCCCGCGAGTTCGTAATCACAGATCCCGCAACTCCCTGGCCTTGGATAAATTATCTTGGAACAGAGGATTTCTTCTCTCTGATTTCCGGCACAGCCGGCGGATACAGTTTCTGCCGCGATGCAAAGTTCCGCAGAATCACACGCTACCGCTATAACGGCGTTCCTATGGATGCCGGCGGACGATATTTCTATATCAACGAGGGTGGAAAGATCTGGAACCCGGGCTGGAAGCCAAGCAAGACTAAACTGGACTTCTATGAGTGCCGCCACGGCATGGGATACACCCGCATCACAGGATCTTTGAACGGCCTGGAGGCATCGGTGCTTTTCTTCGTGCCAATGGGCAGCCGTTGCGAGGTGCAGAAGGTGACCCTTTGCAACAAATCGTCCCAGAAGAAGGAATTCAAACTGTATTCCTTCGAGGAGTGGTGCCTTTGGAATGCCGCCACCGATATGGAAAACTTCCAGCGCAACTTCTCTACCGGCGAGGTGGAGATTGACGGTAGCACCATCTATCACAAGACAGAGTACCGCGAGCGCAGGGATCATTTCGCTTTCTACAGCGCCAATGCTCCTGTGAGCGGCTTCGACACAGACCGCGAGAGCTTCATCGGCCTGTATAACGGTTTCGACGCACCGGAGTGTGTGGTTGAGGGTATTTCAAAGAACAGCGTGGCGCACGGCTGGAGCCCTGTGGCATCGCACCGCTTCGACCTTTGCCTGGAGCCTGGCGAGAGCCGCGATATCGTGTTCATCCTGGGTTATGTGGAGATGCCTCAGGACCAGAAATTCGATACCGAGGCGCATCCGGAGATACTTAACACCTGCTCTGCCCTTGTGAACAAGAGCGTTGCGAAGGAGATGATTGCGCGCTTCAACACCACGGAGAAGGTGGACGCCGCATTTGCGCAGCTTTGCCAGTATTGGGACTCCCTTCTGGACCGATACAGCGTAGAGTCCGAGAGCGAGGAACTGAACCGCATGGTGAACATATGGAACCAGTATCAGTGCATGGTTACATTCAACATGAGCCGAAGCGCATCCTTCTTCGAGAGCGGCGTGGGCCGTGGAATGGGTTTCCGCGATTCCAACCAGGACCTTGTGGGCTTCGTACACCAGATTCCTGCCCGTGCACGCGAGAGAATAATTGATATCGCATCCACCCAGTTCCCGGACGGCGGCTGCTACCACCAGTACCAGCCTCTTACCAAACGCGGCAACAACGACATAGGCGGTGGCTTCAATGACGACCCTCTGTGGCTTATCTTCGGCACGGTTGCATATATCAAGGAGAGCGGCGATTTCGGCATCCTGGATGCTCCGGTTCCGTTCGACAACCAGCCGGGCAGCGAGGTGAGCCTGCTGGAGCACCTGCGTGTTTCATTCAAGCACGTCACAGACAACCTTGGCCCTCACGGGCTTCCGCTGATTGGCCGTGCAGACTGGAACGACTGTCTGAACCTGAACTGCTTCAGCAACGACCCTAACGAAAGCTTCCAGACCACAGAGAACAATTCCGTGGGAAGCAAGGCGGAGAGCCTTATGATTGCGGGCCAGTTCGTGTTCTGCGGACACCAGTATCTGGAGCTTCTGCAGCATATTCCAGGCGGCGGACACGATGATGAGATTGCAAATGTGAAGGCAGCCATCGCCGATATGGAAGAGGCTGTGAAGAAATATGGCTGGGACGGTGAATGGTTCCTGCGCGCATACGATTTCTATGGCGGCAAGATTGGTTCCAAAGAGAGCGAGGGCAGCCACATATTCATAGAGAGCCAGGGCTGGTGCACAATGGCCGGCATCGGTGCTGCCGAGGGCCTGTGCGACAAGGCTCTGGACAGCAGCAAGGCCCTTCTGGACAGCGAGCACGGTATGGTTCTGAACTATCCTGCATTCACGAAATACCACATAGAATATGGTGAGATTTCATCTTACCCTCAGGGCTACAAGGAGAACGGCGGCATATTCTGCCACAACAACCCTTGGGTTATCATAGGTGAGGTTGTGGCCGGCCGTGCACAGGATGCATGGGACCACTACTGCAAGATCTGCCCGGCCTTCACCAAAGACCAGAACCTGCACAGGGTGGAGCCTTACGTATACTGCCAGATGGTGGCCGGCAAGGAGAGTGCACGTCCGGGCGAGGGAAAGAACAGCTGGCTCACAGGCACCGCAGCCTGGAACTGGTATCTGGCTTCGCAGTGGATACTTGGCGTGAAACCGGAGTATGACGGCCTAAGCATAGAGCCTTGCGTCCCTGCCGACTGGAAAGGCTACAAGGTGCGCCGCGTATGGCGCGATGCCGTGTACAACATCACCGTCAAGCTCACTGGCAAGGGCGGCAAGGCCTTTATCCCTTACGAGCCTGGTACACACGACGTAACAGTGGAACTTTAATCGATCCGACAATATGAAAAAACATACCATCATTTCCCTTTTCTTTGCTGCGGCTTTTGCCATATCGGCACAGGCACAGACCGTCATCGGCACAAAGAACACAACCCTTGTGCTTGACACAAAAACAGGCGGCGACCTTGGCATTGCCTATTACGGTGCCGCGCTTGACGATGTGCAGAGCGTCTTTGACGCCGGCTTCAGGAGCCACCGCGCCTATGCTCCGTTTGGCCAGCATTCGGCCGTGGACTATACCATCGCGGTTACGCATCCCGATGGCAACAAGACCCTTGTGCTGCCAATCGTGGACGTGAAGGAAGAGGCCTGGGAGGGCGGCAAGATTGTTACCGTGACCACCAAGGATCCTGTATATCCCGTTGTTGTGAAGAACTTCTTCAAGAGCTACGAGCAGCAGGACCTCATCGAGACATGGGCAGAGATTGGCAATGATGGCAAGAAGCCTCTCACTCTTGGCCGATACTTCAGCGGTAGCCTTCCTTTCAGGGGTGGCGACGTGTGGATAAGCACGCTGTACGGCACATGGGCCAATGAGGGCAGGGTGAATACCGAGCCTCTTACCCGCGGCTACAAGGTAATCAAGAATACCGACGGCACACGCAACTCGCACACCGCCCATGCCGAGGCCATGATAAGCCTTGACGGCAAACCTGCCGAGAACAGCGGCCGCGTGATAGGTGTTGCCCTGGAGTGGGGCGGCGACTACGAGCTGCGCTTCAAGAGCAACGACGATGACTACAACATGTTCTACGCCGGCATCTGTGACGAAAACTCGGAATACATCCTTGAGAAGGGCGAGCGCTTTACAACTCCGGCCCTTGCCTACACCTATTCTGCACAGGGCCTTAGCGGTGTGAGCCGCAACTTCCACAACTGGGGCCGCAAATACCGCCTTGCACACGGAGACAAAGAGCGCAAGGTGCTCCTGAACAGCTGGGAGGGCGTATATTTTGACATCAACGAGCCTGGAATGGACCAGATGATGGGCGATATCGCCTCCATGGGCGGCGAGCTCTTTGTGATGGACGACGGCTGGTTTGGCGACAAATATCCGCGTCTTACAGACAACAGCAGCCTTGGCGACTGGATCGTGGACAGGAACAAGCTTCCTCACGGCATAGGCTGGCTGGTGGAGCATGCAACGCAGCACGGCATAAAATTCGGCATATGGATAGAGCCGGAGATGACCAACAATCCTTCCGAGCTTTACGAGGCACATCCGGACTGGGTTCTTGGCACTCCAAACCGTCCCAACGACTACGGCCGCGGCGGCACACAGCTGGTGCTGGATATGTGCAACCCTGCAGTGCAGGACTTTGTGGTTGATGTCGTAGACAAGATTATGACGGAAAACCCTCAGATAGACTATATCAAGTGGGATGCAAACATGCCTGTCCAGAGCCGTCACAGCAAGTATCTCAAGCACCAGGGCCATCTGGAGGTAGAGTACTGGCGCGGCTTTGCAAAGGCCTGCGACCGCATCCGTGCCAAGTATCCTGATATTACCATCCAGTGCTGCGCCAGCGGTGGCGGACGTGCCAACTGGGGCGTGCTGCCTTGGTTCGACGAGTTCTGGGTAAGCGACAACACCGATGCCCTGCAGCGCGTGTACATGCAGTGGGGTACATCCTATTTCTTCCCTGCAATTGCCATGGCAAGCCATATCAGCGCAACTCCAAACCATACCGTATTCCGCACCACAGCGCTGAAATACCGTATTGACGTTGCAATGAGCGGCCGTCTGGGCATGGAGATCCAGCCGAAGAACATGACAGAGGAGGAGAAGACCCTGTGCCGCAATGCGATTGCCCAGTACAAGGAGATTCGTCCTGTGGTTCAGTTCGGCGATATCTACCGTCTTGTGTCTCCTTACGACAACAAGGGTATAGCCTCGATGATGTATGTGAGCGAAGAGAAGGACAAGGCCGTGTTCTATTGGTGGAAGCTGGAGAATATGTATGATTCCCATTTCCCACGCGTGTGCATGGCAGGTCTGGACCCTTGCAAGCAGTATCGTGTGAAAGAGCTTAACCGCGTGGACCTGCAGCCTCTGAAATTCGAGGGCAAGGTGTTCGACGGTCTTTTCCTTATGCAGAACGGCCTGGAGATTCCGTACTCCAACGAGGTTGAATATCACAAGAAGAATGACTGGAGCAGCCGCGTGCTGTATCTGGAAGAGGTTAAATAATTTACCATGAAACGTATCCTCATTACTATCTGCACCCTTCTGTGTGCGGCTGTGCTTTCTTTTGCCGGCCCCAGAGAGGTGCAGTCTTTCGATTCGTCCTGGAAATTCGCCTTTGGCAGCGCTTCGTCTGCCGATGCGGATTTCGGGTCCGGCACAGAGTATTTCAACTACTGGACCAAGGCGGCGTCAATCCACAACGAGGGCCCTTACAGCCCTAAATTTGAGCCTGCAAAATGGGGCAGGGAGTGGAAGGAGGTGCGCCTTCCGCACGATTGGGTGGTGGAGCTTCCCTTCGATGCAAAGGCCAGCCACAGCCATGGCTACAAGACTGTAGGCCCTGGTTTCCCGGAGACATCGGTGGGCTGGTACCGCAAGGAATTCGATATCCCGGCTTCTTACGAGGGTAGCGCCATATCTCTGCGCTTCGATGGCATTTTCCATTCCTCACAGTTGTGGGTGAACGGTTTCTATCTTGGCAGGGAGGATGACGGTTACGTTTCATCGGAATATGATATCACCCAGTATCTCAACTACGGCGGCAGCAATGTTGTTGCGGTGAGGGTGGACGCCAAGGAGGAATCGGGCTGGTTCTATGAAGGCGCCGGCATCTACCGCCACGCCTGGCTTATACGAAAGAATCAGGTTCATTTCCCCGCCGATGGTGTTTTCATCCACAGCGATGTGGATGCGCTGGGTACCGCGCACGTGAATGTTGAGGCTGAGTTTTTCAATGCCTCCGCATCGGCAAAGAGAGGCGTGGAACTGGAATGCGTACTTATTGACGCAGCCGGAAATGAAGTTGCAAAGAGGCGTGTGGCCTTGAACAATATCCTGCTTCCGCAGGACAGCGGAATGGCCCGCGTTACCGTGGACCTTCCATCGGCGCAGCTTTGGGATGTGGATGACCCTTATCTTTATACCGCAAGGGTTTCGCTTAGCTGCGATGGCAGGGTCTCAGACTGCCTGGACATACGCACAGGCATACGCACAGTGCTGTTCCATCCCGATGAGGGCTTCCTTCTTAACGGCAAGAGAGTGCAGATAAAGGGCGTGAACCTGCATCAGGACCACGCCGGAGTGGGTTCTGCAATAAGCGACGAACTGTATGAATACAGGTTGGAGCGTCTGCGCAGTTTCGGCTGCAACGCAATACGCAGCAGTCATAACCCCATGGCGCCTGCCCTTCTGGACCTTTGCGACAGCCTGGGTTTCCTGGTTATTGACGAGAACCGCCTCATGGGCGTGAACGCCTACCACAGGGAGCATCTGGAAAGAATGATAAGAAGGGACCGCAACCATCCTTGCGTTGTGCTGTGGAGCATAGGCAACGAGGAGTGGGGCATAGAATGGAACGTGTTCGGCAGCAGGCTGTCTTCGGTTATGAAAGAGTTCTGCCATCGTGCCGACCCTACTCGCCAGATGATGGTTGCAACAAGCAGCGGCCCGGTTGTTCTGGAGCCTGTTGATGTTGCCGGCTACAATTATATCATACAGAATGATGTTGAGGGACAGAGGGATAAATTCCCTTTGCGCGCAGCAGTGGGATCCGAGGAAACCACGGGCTGCGGCACGCGAGGCTGGTATTTTGAAGACCCAAGCGGAGCGCATATGCCGGCAATCAACCGTGGCAAACAGGGCCCGGACAGCCTTTACAACTGCATAGAGCGCGGATGGAAGTTCTATCACCAGCGCCCTTGGCTGGGAGGCCTTTTCTACTGGACCGGTTTTGACTACCGCGGAGAATCCAATCCTCTGCTTTTCCCTGCAACGGGTTCTTCCTTCGGCCTTCTGGACTACTGCGGTTTCTATAAGGATGAGGCATATTATCTTAAGGCCTGGTGGACTTCAGAGCCTGTGCTTCACCTTCTGCCTCACTGGAACCTTGCGGGCCACGAGGGAGAGAAAATAAGCGTTTGGGCCTATTCCAACTGCGATATGGTGCAGCTGTTTGTGAACGGCCGCAACATGGGCAGGAAGAAAATGCCTGCCGACGGGCATATTGAGTGGCTGGTGGAATATCAGCCGGGAACCTTGAAGGCCGACGGTTTCAAGAATGGCAAGCGCGTGATGACCACGGTTGTGCGCACAAGCGGCCCTGCAGCCAGGCTGGAAATGGAAAAATTCGTGCGTCCTGCACAGGCCGTTGTGGATATGCGCCTTCTGGACAGGAAATCCTCTTTTGTTGCCGACGGCTGCAATGGCGTATCCGTGCAGATAGAGGGCCCGGCATACCTGCAGGGCGTGGGTAACGGAGATTCCGGCTGGCAGGCCGATGAAAAGAGCAGCAGCTGGAAATTCTTCAACGGTTGCGCCCAGTTCATCCTCCGCTCCGATGAGGCGGCCCTGGGAAGGGGAGAAGTTAAAGTAACAATAAATGTGGATGGCTGCGCGCCTGAAACAATAATCCTGTAAATTATGAAAACAAAGCATCGTATCGCTTTGCGCCTTTCTCTTTGCTGCGCAGCAATGCTTTTTGCATTGTCGGCATTTGCCAAACTTGAAGTGAAACAGCCTTGCAGCGACGGTATGGTCCTGCAGCAGAATGCATCGGCCCTTGTGTGGGGACATGCATCGGCCGGAGCCAAAGTCAGCGTCCAGCCGTCATGGGACAAGAAAAAATACACTGTTACGGCCGATGAGAACGGCGTGTGGCGTGTGAATGTTGCCACTCCGAAGGGCTCTTACGAGCACCGCAGCATAAGCATAAGCGGCGACGGCGGCAGCATGAAGATTGACAATGTCCTTGTGGGCGAGGTTTGGATGGCATCGGGCCAGAGCAATATGGAGATGCCAATGCGCGGCTTCCACAGCTGTCCTGTGGAGGGCTTCCAGGACGTTATCTGCGGCCCGGACCTAAGCGACAAGGTGCGCATGTATACAGAGAAAAACGACCAATCCTATACCCCAATCACAGAGGGTCGCGGTTTCTGGCGCCTTGCCAATCTGCAGGGCATCCAGGACATGAGCGCCACCGCATTCTTCTTTGCGCGTGAACTGAATGCCATTCTGGACGTGCCTGTGGGCATTATATGCAATGCTTATGGCGGAGCACGCGTGGAAGGCTGGCTTCCGGAGCAGACCGTTGCCTCTTTCGGCACCGAGGATCTTTCCCATGAGGCAATAGATGCCATGCAGCACCACTATCACAGGCCTTTCAAGATATACAACGCAATGCAGTTCCCTTTGAAGGGCTACACCATTGCCGGCTTCATATGGTATCAGGGCTGCTCCAACGTTGGAAAGCACGAAGAGTTTGTTCCGCGCATGAAAGAGCTTATACGCCAGTTCCGTGCCGATTTCGGCGATGACGCCGCGCGCCTTCCTTTCTATACCTGCGAGATTGCCCCTTACGATTACGGCGGAGATCAGGAGAGCATGGCTGCGCTTCTGCGCCAGGCCCAGCATCAGGTTGCGGCCGAGGTGGAGAACTGCGGCATCATAGTTACCAACGACCTTGTATACCCTTACGAGCGCGTGAATATCCACCCTACGAAGAAACAGGAGGTGGGTAAACGCCTTGCACGCATGGCTCTGAACCGCCATTACGGTTTCAGCGGCTATCACGGCATCAGCTGCGACTATCCTGTGGGCGTGGAGGTGATAAGGGATCCGAAGGATGTGGACCATCTGCACCTTATTGTGGAGCGCTGTCCGGAGGGAATGGGACGCCAGCTGGAGATTGAGGGCCTGGAAGTAAGCCGTGGCGACGGCGTATGGCATCCTGTACGCCATGCATGGTTTGACGTCGGCAAGAAGACCATGTTCCTGGACATAGCCCATTTGAATGACGTTAACTGCGAGGGCGACTGCACAAAATGCCCAAGGGCAAAGGCAGAGCACTGGGAGGTGCGTTATGGCTGGGGAGATTTCCGTCCCGGCAACCTTTTCAGCAATCATGGCCTGCCGTTTGCCCCATTCTGGGTTAAAGAAACCGTTTCAAAATAATCGATAGTGCAATTCCTATGGAGAACTACAGACTTACAGAGCCCAGATATGAGGAGATGAAATACCGCTATTGCGGAAAATCCGGCCTTATGCTAAGCGAGCTGTCCCTTGGCTTCTGGCATAACTTCGGCTACAGCTACACCCCGGACGGCAAGCTTATGGAAGAGCGCCTTCCGCAGGATTACAACCGATGCCGCGACATTGTGCAATGCGCGTTCGACAACGGCATCACCCACTTCGACCTTGCCAACAACTACGGCCCTCCTTACGGCAGTGCCGAAGAGTGCTTCGGAAAGATACTGGCCGACGGTTTTGCCGCCCACCGCGATGAGATAACTATCACAACCAAGGCCGGCTATGACATGTGGCCGGGCCCTTACGGCGAGTGGGGCTCGCGCAAGTATCTGATGGCCAGCCTTAACCAGAGCCTGAAACGCATGGGCCTGGACTATGTGGACGTGTTCTACTCCCACCGTCCGGACCCTCGCACCCCTATAGAGGAGACCATGCAGGCACTGGTGGACATTGTGCGCGCCGGCAAGGCACTGTATGTGGGCATTTCCAACTATCCGGCCGATATGGCGGCCAAGGCATACGACTATCTTGCCGCGCATGACACCCCTTGCATCCTTTATCAGGGCAAATACAATATGATGGTGCGCTCTCACGAGGCCGATATCCTGCCTCAGTGTGCCGACAGGGGAGTGGGCTATATAGCTTTTTCTCCTCTTAACCAGAGCCTGCTCACAGAGCGCTATCTCAACGGCATTTCCGCAGATTCCCGCATGGCGCGTTCAAAATTCCTGGACCGCGAAAGGGACCTTACTCCGGAGTATTACCAGATGATGCAGCAGTTGCAGGCCGATGCCAATGCGCAGGGCCTTACCATCGCGCAGTATGCACTGCGCTGGATACTGCAGCGTCCGGAGGTGACTTCCGTGATTGTGGGTGCCAGCAGCGTGGACCAGCTGAAGCAGAATCTGAAAGCCATAAAGCGTGATTTCTAACTATTACCACTATATTCACCAAACTATTTTAACAGGAAAGAATACGATGAAAAGATTTTTCATACCATTTTTGCTGAGTGCGGCTTTCGCTGTGCTTGGCTGCAACAGCAACCATGAGAGCCTGTTGCTTCTTGGCAATGTAATAACAATGGACCAGGATACCCCATCCGCCCAGGCTGTTTTTGTGCAGGACGGTATAATCAGATTTGTGGGTTCTGCGGACGAAGCACGCAAGATGTGCGATGCCGGCACTGTTGTAAAGGACTATGGCACGGCCAGCATATACCCTGGCTTTCTGGAGTCCCATGCCCATGGTATAGGTGTGGCTTCTCGCGCCCTGCAGGCCAACCTTTCAGATGTTAATGCCATGGAAGGTGCCACAATGGATGATTTCGTGCAGGCAATGAAGAAATATATGGAGGAGAATCCCGGACTGCCATTGTATAAGGGTGCAGGCTGGACACCTAAGGACAAAGAGCCGAATGCTGCAATGCTGGATGCCATCTGTCCCGATGTGCCTATGCTTCTGAACACCGAGGACGGCCACTCCATGTGGGTAAACACCGCAGCGATGAAGAAGTTCGGCATAGATAAGTCGGCTGTGGAGAAATATGGAACCGATTGTGTGAGGGTAGATAAGGACGGCAATCCAACAGGCTACCTTTCAGAGACACCTGCCATCGGCCTGATGGCCCAGCTTAGCATGAGCAAGGAGGAGTCAAAGGAAGGACTTTTGAAATGGCAGCAGAAGGCATTCAGTTCCGGTTTTACTGGTACAACCGAGGCTGCACTTTTCATTGTTACCCAGTATGCGGCCGAGGCCTACCAGGAACTGTGCGATGAGGGTAAATGGAAGTTGCGTACATACGCAGTTCATACTATCGGCGAGGATGTCCCGAACGAGAAAGTTGATTCGGCGTTGAATACCATACTGGAGCTACATAAAAAGTATGACGGAGAGTACTTCCAGGTTACCGGCACCAAGGTGTTCATGGACGGTGTGGTTGAGGCCCATACCGGCTGGCTGGAAGAGGAGTACAGCGATCAGCCAGGCTATTATGGCCTGAAACGTTGCACAGACGTGGACCGTATTGCCAAGATTGTGGCTTTCAACAACAGGAACGGCATGCTTGTGCATTTCCATACCGTGGGCGATGGCGCAGTACGCACGGTGGCCGAGGGTATTGCACAGGCTGCGAAAGAAACAGATGTGAAAGATGGACGCAATGCCATGGCGCACCTGCAGTTCGTAAAGCCTGAGGAGATCCGCATGTTTGCCGATTACAACATTATTCCTGTGGTTGCACCGTTGTGGTGTCCTAAGGAGTATGTCATCTACGATTACACAGTTCAGTTTGTGGGCAAGGACAGGGCAGAAACCCAGTATCCAATCAAGTCTTTCATAGATGCCGGCTGCAAGATAAACTTCCATTCCGACTATCCGGTGTCACCTGCCATGGATGCGCCTAAGAGCATCTATACTGCAGTTACACGCACCAGGGCTGATCTTGGACCGGAGCGTGCATGCAACCTGGATGAGGCCATCACCCGCCAGCAGGCTCTGGAGGCTCTTACAACCAATGTGGCTTACTCTTGGCACCAGGAGGACCGCCAGGGCTCCATTACACCGGGCAAGATTGCAAACTTCGTGGTTTACGACACCGATTTCCTGAAGGACGACCTGGGCAAAGTTTGGAATGCCACGCTTCAGGCTACCTACGTTGATGGCCGTATAGTATTTGGAAATTAATCCCGATGTCCCTCCGGGATATAGTTTGTGATTAGCTATCCAGCCGTTATTCGACTGGATAGACTTTTTTCCCTTCAAACCATGTACTCTCTATCTTGGTCTTGAAGATGTCCTGCTTCTTGTTCTGCTTTTCCAGCTCAAATAGATCCTGGTCCAGCATTACGGAATCGGCAATGCTACGAGTTTTAATAAATTCTTTTTCATACCTGCAAAAACAACAATTATGCGTTATATTTGTATGTTATACCTCGACAGATGAAAAATATATATCGAATTGTTATAATATCCGGCCTGGTATCCCTGCTTTCTGCACATCTTTTGCCGGCCCAGAGCATCAAAGTCACTTTCTATACCCCGGAAATCGTAAGGGTGGAGAAAACCATGGATAACTATCGCCAGCAAGCTGGCGCAACGGTTACCCTGGAGCCCGGTAAAGTGAAAGTGCACAGTTCCGTTTCCAATGGTGCACGCCACTATCGCAGCAATGCGCTTTCCGTAACCGTGGATTCGCACGGAAGGGTAAGTTTCTCAACAGTTCTGGGACGCACACTCCTGCGCGAAGGGGACAGCCGTTTCACCCGCATTCCAAGCGGCTTCGACCAGGGCCTCTGGCGCATAGGCCAAACCTGGGTGCTGGATGCCGATGAGGCTATTTACGGCCTTGGAATGTTGCAGAACGGCAAAATGAACCAGAGAGGAGAGAGGAGGCTTATGTTCCAGACCAATACGGAAGACTATGCAAACTTTTTCCAGTCCATAAAAGGTTACGGCATTTTTTGGGACAATGCTTCCCCTACGTATATTACCGATGACGGCAGCAATCTGGCCCTGAATTCGCAGGTGGGAGAGGCAATGGACTATTATTTCATGTATGGCAAAACAGCGGATGGAGTCATTTCCCTGATGCGCAGGCTTAGCGGCGGGGCGCCTATGCTGCCGCTGTGGACCTATGGCTTTCACCAGAGCCGTGAGCGTTACAAGAGCCAGGATGAACTGCTGGATGTGGTGCGCGGATATCGCGATGCCGGAGTCCCTTTGGATGGCATAATCCAGGACTGGCAGTACTGGGATAACAATTATCTGTGGAATGCGATGGAGTTCCTGAACTCCCGTTTCCCGGATCCGAAGGCCATGATAGACCAGGTGCACGCGCTTGATGCCCACATCTCGCTTTCCGTGTGGCAGTCTTTCGGCCCGATGACAAAACCATATGCGGAACTGGCCGAAAAGGGCTTGCTTCTGGGCTTTGAAACCTGGCCGTACAGCGGACTTCCGCAGTGGCCTGCAAGAAGGGATTACCCTTCGGGAGTGCGATGCTATGATGTGTATAATGCCGAGGCCAGGGACATCTATTGGAAATACCTGAACAATCTGTATGAGCTTGGCATAGATGCATGGTGGATGGATTCCACCGATCCGGACTCGGAGAACTCCGAGGCGGATTTCGACGGAACATGCTCTGCCGGAAGCTGGCGCAGCGTAAGGAACACCTTCCCTTTGCATGCTGTGCAGGGCGTGTATGACCACCAGCGCGCCACAAGATGGGACAAGCGCGTGTTCATCCTCACCAGATCCTATTTCGCCGGCCAGCAGAGAACGGGCGCCAACACCTGGAGCGGTGACGTAAACTCCAGCTGGGACAGCTTCCGCAAGCAGATCCCCCTTTGCCTGAACTACACGATGACGGCCTGCCCGAACGTGAACACCGATATCGGCGGATTCTTCCCTGGCGCATATAACAAAAGCGGAGAAGGTGCCAGCTGCTCCCGCAATCCGCTTTTCCAGGAGCTTTATGTAAGGTGGTTGCAGTTCGGCCTCTTCAATCCTATGATGCGCAGCCACGGAGAGAATTCCCGCAGGGAGATCTGGGAATTCGGCAAGAAGGGAGAGCCTGTGTACGATGCCATAGAAAAGGCCATCAGAATGCGCTACAAGCTGCTTCCATACATCTACAGCACCTCATGGCAGGTTACAGACAAGGACGACAGCTTCATGCGCCCGCTGGTGATGGATTTCGCATCGGACAAAAACACATGGAACATAAATAACGAATTCATGTTTGGACGCAGTCTGCTTGTGGCCCCTGTAACCCACGCCCTTTACACTATGGATGAGGAGCAGAAGTGGGCCGATGAAACAAGTGCACCGGACTGGAAGGAACAGAAGAAAATGGCGGTTTATCTGCCTTCGGGTGCGAACTGGTATGAATGGGATTCCCCTCTGATGCTTCGCGGTGGTACTGAGGTTATGGCAGAGGCAAGCCTGGACCGATGCCCGTTGTTCGTGAAGGCCGGCAGTATCATTCCAATAGGTCCTGATGTCCAATACGCTTCGCAGAAGGCATGGGACGACCTGGAACTTAGGGTGTTCCCCGGTGCCAACGGCAGCTTCACACTTTATGAAGACGAGGGCGACGGCTACAACTATGAGCGTGGCTATTATTCCGTTATCCCGATGAGAATCAGCGGAAAAACCCTCACCATAGGAACGCGCAGGGGAGTGTATCGCGGCATGGTAACCAAAAGGCATTTCCGCGTGGTTACCCCTGACGGCATTGTACGCCATGTGGACTATAACGGCGCCGAGGTAAATGTAAGCTTGAAATAACTTATGCGCTATTCTGTAATCATTCCCGTATATAACCGCCCCGATGAATGCGACGAGCTTCTGGCCAGTCTTGCTGCACAGACGCTGAAGGATTTTGAGGTGATTGTTGTGGAGGACGGCAGCTCCGTGCCTTGCGGGGATATCGTGAAGAAATACGAAGGACAGCTTGATGTCCATTACTATACGAAGGAGAACGGAGGCCCGGGACAGGCCCGCAATTATGGCGTTGAACGCGCTGCGGGAGAATATGTGCTTATCCTGGATTCCGATGTGGTGCTTCCGTCCGATTATCTGTGCAATGTGGATGCCGCGCTTGCGGCGCAGCCTTGCGAGGCGTTCGGCGGGCCGGACCGCGCCCACGAGAGTTTCACCGATGTGCAGAAGGCCATCAATTACGGAATGACATCTTTCTTCACCACCGGAGGCATCCGCGGCGGCAAGGCAAGGCTGGACAAGTTCTTCCCGCGCAGCTTCAATATGGGAGTGAGGCGTGATGTGTACCTGAAGCTTGGCGGGTTCTGCCGGATGCGCTTCGGCGAGGATGTGGATTTCAGCTACCGTCTTGTGGAGAGCGGCGCAAGGTGCAGGCTTTTCCCATCGGCGTGGGTATATCACAAGAGGAGGGCCAATTTCCGCCAGTTCTTCCGCCAGGTGCATAATTCCGGCATCGCAAGGATAAATCTCACCCTTAGGCATCCCGGCACCCTGAAACTTGTGCATCTGTTGCCGGCGCTGTTCACCATTGGTGTTGTCCTGTGCCTTCTGTGCCCGCCATACGGCCTGTTGCCGCTGCTGCTTTACGCCCTTCTTATATTTGCCGATTCCCTTCGCCTGAATGCTTCATTCAAGGTTGCTGCCCTGTCTGTTGCCGCCTCCTATGTGCAGCTTACGGGCTATGGAAGCGGTTTTCTGCGTTGCTGGTGGCAGCGTTGCGTTATGGGCCGCGAGGAATTTGAGGCCTTCAAAAAGAATTTTTACAAATAAGAGAGTTTGCTGTGATAGATAGAGAAGAAATAAAGACCAGGGATGCCATAGACTTTGCAAATGAGCCGGTGGGGGAGTTGTTCCGCAAGATGTTCATTCCCACCCTCTTGGGCATGGTTTCCATGGTGCTGCTGAACCTGGCCGATGGTGCTTTCGTGGGCCATGGTGCCGGAAGTGACGGCCTTGCTGCTGTGAATATAGCCGCCCCGATATTCAATATCATGACGGGCATAGGCGTGACATTTGGCCTTGGAGCCTCCATAACTGCCAGCATACTGCTGTCAAGAGGCAATGTCAAGGTTGCCAGGATGCATATTACGCAGGCAATGTTTGCCTGTATCGCTTTTGCGCTTATCGTTGCGGTGCTGATAATGACCAATCTGGAGACTACCTGCCGCCTTTTCGGCAGTAACGACCAGCTTCTTCCCCATGCGTGCAAATATCTGAAATGGATTGTTCTGTTCATGCCTTTCCAGATGCTGGGTATGGTGGGAGGTTTCGTGGTGAGGCTGGATGGCAGTCCCAAATACGCCATGTTCTGCACCCTTACGGCAAGCATATTGAATGTTTTCCTGGACTGGCTGCTGGTTTTTCCGCTGGATATGGGTGTGGAAGGTGCGGCAATCGCAACATCGGTAAGTTTCGCGATATCCGGCCTTATCCTTCTGATATACATGCTTTTCCTGTCCAGGAACCTGCGTTTCTACACCCTGCGCTTCACGTTCAAGAGTTTTCTGCTTTCCAACCGCAATCTGTGGTATCAGCTGAAGGCTGGGCTTCCCGTGATGCTTGGGGAGCTGGCCATTTCTGCCATGATAATGGTTGGCAACTTCGTTTTCATGAAGTATCTTGGGGCCGATGGTGTGGCTGCATACAGCGTGGCATGCTACACCACACCAATCTTCTTCATGGTAGCGAATGCCATTGTGGAATCCAGCCAGCCTATAAGCAGTTTCGCATATGGCGTTGGGGACAAACTGCGTCTGCGCCAGATAAGGGGACTGATGCATGGCATTGCCGTCATCACCGGAATCCTTTCCCTTGCGATCCTTGCTCTTTTCCCGGGGGCGGTAAGTTCCATTTTCATCCCTTCCACAGAGCCGGCCTATCATCTGTGCGTCCAGGGATTACCGCTGTTCGGCGTGGCGGCTTTCTTCATTTCCCTCAACCTGGTGGCGGTAGGTTATCTGCAAAGCATAGAAAAGACAGGGATGGCTACGCTTTTCACCCTGCTCCGCGGATTCATATTCATGATTCCCTCCTTTCTGCTTCTGCCCATGGCGCTTGGTGTTCCGGGAATATGGCTTGCGATTCCTCTGTCTGAAGCATTGTGCTTCGGATGTATATTTGCTACAAATTCACTATCTTTGAAAAAAATCTGATATATGGTAAAAATTGGTACCCCGATGTCCGGTACTGCAAAGAAGGCAATGCTTTGCGGCTCCGGAGAACTAGGAAAAGAAGTTGCAATAGAGCTTATGCGTTATGGCGTGGAGGTTATCGCCTGCGACCGCTATGAGAATGCTCCTGCCATGCAGGTTGCGCATCGCAGTTACGTATTCTCCATGCTGGACGGCAAACGCCTGCGTGAGGTTGTTGAGGCAGAGCGTCCGGATCTGATTATTCCGGAGGTTGAGGCCATTGCCACAGGCACTTTCCTGGAACTGGAGAAGGAAGGCTACAAAGTTATCCCAACGGCCAATGCCACGGTTCTAACCATGAACCGCGAGGGTATACGCCGCCTTGCTGCCGAAACTCTGGGACTAAAGACTTCGGCCTACCGTTTTGCCGATAATTTCCAGGACTTCACAGCTGCTGTGAAGGAGGTTGGTATCCCTTGCGTCGTGAAGCCGGTGATGAGCTCTTCCGGCCATGGCCAGAGCGTTGTGAAGTCGGAGGATGATATCCGGAAATCCTGGGAGATATCACAGGAGGGCGGGCGCGCCGGTGCAGGCCGCGTCATTGTGGAAAGTTTCGTGGATTTCGATTATGAGATAACCCTTCTTACAGTGCGTCACAGCGGCGGCACCACCTGTCTGGAGCCTGTGGGACACCATCAGGTGGACGGCGATTACCGCGAAAGCTGGCAGCCCCAGCCTATGAGCAACTGCGCTTTGGACAAGGCGCGTGAGGTGGCAAAAGCCATCACATCGGCTTTGGGCGGATATGGCATTTTCGGCGTTGAGATGTTCATCAAGGGAGACGAGGTTATCTTCAGCGAGGTTTCGCCACGTCCGCACGACACAGGCATGGTAACAATGATTTCCCAGGATATGAGCGAGTTTGCCCTTCACGCACGTGCTGTGCTAGGCCTGCCTATCCCTGAGGTGAAGTTCTACGGCCCAAGTGCTTCAAAGGCCATCGTGGTGGAAGGCGATTCAGATCATGTGGAGTTCGGCAATCTGGATGCCGTGCTTGAAGAGCCTGGCGTGCAGCTGCGTCTTTTCGGCAAGCCGGAGGTTCACGGACATCGCCGCTTCGGTGTTATCCTTGCCACCGATATAAGCATAGAAGAGGCCCTTGCCAAAGCGGAAAGAGCCTATTCCAAACTTACTGTCAAATACTAGGAGGCTTAACGCCTGAGGGACCTGTAGCCCGATGCAACCATGTAGACTGCGGTTTGCAAAAGCAGCAGCCACATCAGGTGTACGTTGGAAGAGAGAGCCGCCCCGGCCGTATTCATATTGATGAAGGCCCTGCATCCGAAGGTTGTGGGAATGAAATAGGAAACCACTTTCCATATTCCCGGTATGGCAGACGCCGGCCATGAGAAGCCCGTGAGGAAGATACACACCGGAGACATGAAGAGATACAGGACGAACACGGATTCACGCCGGCGGAAGAATGTACTCCAGAACATGCAGAAGAAAACACAGTCTGTGACGAAGAGGGCAAGCAGGCTGAATATGTCACCGAACGCTCCCCTTTGAGGAAGACCGAACATGGCAGGGACAATGCAGGCGATATATAAGCCCAGTCCCATGAATATGAGCCAGTAGGCAACGCTTCTTGCCCAGAAGATGCGTAATCCGCCGCGGTTTTCATGCAGGCGGTTCTCCTCCACCTTTGTTCCCTCCACCATGCACATGCCATAGAACATCACCTGTTGGATTACCAGAAGGAAAATGGCAGAGAGCAGGAAGATGTTGTAGGCGAAAGTCCTGTTGTAGGGGATATTCTCTTCATAAGGGACGGCCTGCACGGATACGGCGCTGTGGGCTTTGTCCAGCATTACCATATTGGTGGACATGAGAAGGTTTTTGTAATAGAGGAAACTGCTCATGTCGGCGTATATGGATAGAGTGGCTGTCTCATGACGCAGCATTTTTTCCCCGAAATCGGACGGGAACAGGACAATACCGTTCACTTTCCTTTCGGCCATCAGCTCCTGCGCCTGCGCCATGTTTTCGCACCTGAAGGCAATGTCAACTTCCCTGGTGGCGTCCAGCTGGCGTATGTATTCGCGGCTTTCGAAGCAATCGGCATCATCCACAACGGCTATGGGTGTTTCATCCAGGGTTCCGTTAAGATAGATATAATTGTATAGAATAGGATATCCCAGGCCGGCAACCGTGAAGATGATCATTACGCCGCCATCGCTGAAAATGGTGCGCAACTCTCCTCCGAATCCCTTCCAGAAATCGCGGAACCAGCCTTTCATGTAATCAATAAACTTCATTGTGATACTATTTCTTAATATAGTCAAGTTTGATGTAGGCATCCTTAAGGCGCCAGATTACCGGCAGCGGAGCGAACAGATAGACAATCATATGCAGAATCTCCTTGTAGCATAGGGCAAAACCTCCGTCGAACATGCCGCATCGCACAGCCATCAGGTAGTAATGTCTCATTGGCAACAACTCTGCAATGCCCTGGATTGGGCCGGGCATGGCTTCCAGAGGCAGGGTAAAGCCCGTAAGGGACAAGGCCAGCACGCTGAAAAGTGCACCCACGCTTAGGGCGAAGCGCAACACGGGTATACAACTGAGTATCACAAGGGCCACAGCCTCGCTGGCTATCACCATCAGGAAGCTGTCCAGCAGCATCCATCCGATGGAGCATGCAAGAGGGAAGTGCATTATACCGTACAACAGGAACATAAGCGTCCATGCTATTAGGGTGTAAAGTCCCGTAAGAAGCAGAAGTTTGCCACCAATCGCCGCATGGAAGTCTCCACCCGTCAGGGCAAGAAGTTCACGTGAGGTACCGTACTTGAGTTCCGTACCCAGGCAGTATATGGTGAGGATGATAACTATCATCTCTAGCATCACCGGCAGCAGGGTATTGGCCAGATAGGCACCGTAGTTCATTGTTGGGTTGCCTATCATATGCACATCCACGTCCACCGGGCGTAACTTTCCCATAATCTCGGCATCTCCCATGCCTTTCATCCTCATCACCTGACGGGTAACGGCTCCGGAGGTGAGATTTACAAGGGTAAGGATGTCCTTGTACGAAAGCGATCCTCCAAGAAAATACAGTGTATTGACATAGAATGTGAAAGTGGGCTGGCGTTGTGCCTGCACGTCTGCATACATGCCGTGCGGAATCACACACACCGAAGTGATGTCGCCCCTCTGCATATCCTCCCTGGCCTCGGCGAAATCATTGTACATCACCACGCGCCCCAGCTGGGTGGCATCCAATTGCTGGATGAAATTGCGGCTCATGGATGAGTTGTCGTTATCCACAATGCCTATCGGCAGATCTGAAGGAACACCCTCTTCCAGAAACGAGAGGTAGAAGATGCAGCAGCAAGCCATCACTCCCACGGAACCAGCCATGTAGATGGGACGTCTGCTCCATATTCCCAACTCTCTCTTTATTACAGCTATCAGCTTTTCCATGGTAAAACTTCGGGATGGTTATTTTACAATAAGAGCGGTCATGCCGGGTAGAAGTCCTTCCACCATATTATCGGGAACGGCTTTCACCTCGAAGGTCTTCGCATCATATCTGTCGGAATCCTTTGTGGCTTTCCATGTGGCGTAAGATTCCCTTACAGCCATATGGCTGATATGAGCCTGTACGGTGATGTCTCCGAGAGCCGGAATGGCAAGTGTGAGAGGATCGCCTATTTTCATGCTTCCTATCTTGTCCTCACGTACATTGAAGGTGAACCACATGTCGCCAAGGTCCACGATGTTCATTATAGGGGAGCCTGTTCCCACCAGTTCGCCGCATTTCGGGAAGACATCGGAAACGATACCAGAAGCCGGAGCTGTGAGATATAGCTCGCTCTGATAAGCCTCAACCTCCATGATAACACCGCTAGCCTGGTCCACAAGAGCGTGTGCGGCCTCTTTATCTTCCTCCCTGGCACCGTTCAGGGCCATTTCATACTGGCTTTTTGCTGCAGCACATTGGGCAACGGCGGCATCATAGCGCGCCTTGGTTTCATCGTATTTCTGTGCGGAAACAACCTTCTGGCTGTACAGGGAACTTACCCTGTCGAAAGATTTCTTCATCACATCTTCCTGAACCTTGGCCTGCTGATAAAGATTGTATGCACCGGCAATCTGCTCGCTGCGGGCGCCGTTGTCCGCCTTTTTGCTCTGGGCCAGGGCAGCATTGCGCACGGCAGTTGCCTGCGCTAGTTTCGCCCTCACCTCGGGAGAGTCTATGTATACCAGAGTGTCGCCTTTTGTAACCTTCTGGCCCTCCTTGGCATACAGTTCCTCAATCCTTCCCGGGACTTTGCCCGAAACACGGTATTCAGTGGCCTCTGCCTGTCCCTGAATGGGAGTCTCTTTCGGACGTGACACGAAATATCCTATTACTCCCATTGCCAGAACGAATGCTGCAAGGGCACCTACGCCTTTCACAAGGCCGAGATTGTTTGTATTGTTTTCCATATCTTTGATGTTTTTATTCATTAACACTTAGTGATCCCTGGGCTTTCAACAGATTCACATGATTCATCTGCATCTCTATGCCCGCATCTATATGTTCACTCTGAGCCTTCAGCCATGCGGTCTGTGCGGCGAGAGCCACGTTGGAACTTACAACGCCTTCCTCAAATCCAATCATGGCCGTGCGCAGGTTTTCCTCCGCACTTCTTAGGTTGGAAGCTGTCATCACGAACTTTTCAGCCGCTTCGTCCTGCTGGTGAGAGAGCTGCTCCACCTGAAGGTTGATGAGGTTGCGTGCGTCATCGTAACGGCTGCGGTACAGTTTGGCCTCGGTCTGGGCCTTGCGTGTCTTGTGAAGAGCTTCGGCGCCGTGAAAAATCGGGATACTTACCATAACGCCCACGTTGAACATACCTCCGAATTTGTTGCTGAAGCCGTTGAAGCAGCTTGGATTCGAGAGAAGATAGTTGGCTGTGGCAGCAATCTTGGGCATCATGTCTGACCTGGCTACGCGCACCTTCTGGTCGTAAATTCGTGTGGCGATGTCCAGACTTCTGGTTTCGGGACGTGCAGCGCATATTTCATCCAGGCTTTTTGCCTTGATGAGTTTTGGCTGGGCCATATCATCCCTGCTCTCGTCAGCAAGGGTAATTTCCGTATCAAGCGGAAGTCCTATTTCCTTGCAAAGAAGCATCTTCGATAGTGCAAGGCCATGAGTTGCCTTGGTAAGCATCATGTTGGCTTCGTTATGCTTCACTTTGATGGCCAGGATATCGCCTTCCACGGCTACACCTTCGGCCACTGATATCTCCGCATCATGAAGCATGGTTTCAAGCAGCCCCACATAGCTTTCCGTCATTCTTTTCTTTGCCGCAATGCTGACAATCTGCCAGTAGGCCTGTTCCACATTCACCAGAATATCCTGATACTTACCTTCATATTCCGCCTGCTGCAAGTCCTTGGCCAGAGCGGCAATCTTGTTTGTCGCCAGTATTTTGCCGCCTGTGAAGATGGGTTGTTCCACAGTCACCGCCCCTACAAACACATTCTGTATGTTAAGGTTGAAGGCATCCGTAATATGTGATCCTATGGTATTGAGGGCCTGGGATACGTCTGTCTGCGATAGAGCTCCCATTACCGTCTGCCACATCGGGCTCTTCATATACTCCTGGGCGGCTGCAGGGTTGGACATGATGGCTGTCATTATCTGCTGCACGCTACCGTTCAGCTGTCCCTGTGCGATGGTTCCCATATTGGATATCACATTCTGGGCATCACTGCTGGCAAGGGCGATATTCCTGGAATTATAGGCATAACCCGCGTTTGCTGAAACGGACGGGAAGTAGTAGGCAATTGCAGTCTTCTTGTCGTAATCTGCCATCTTCATCTTCATTCTGGCCTGTTCCAGCTCTTTGTTGCCATCAAGAGCCATCATTCTGCACTGCTCCAGGGTAAGGTATTCCTGAGCCATGGTCTGCACCGGCATAAGGATGAGGCAGAACAAAGAAAAAATCAATGCACTAAATAACTTTTTCATCTTTTTTGTTGTATTTTTCCGCAAAGATGTTATAAATTTACGAAACAAATGTATCACAAGTGTGATGTGAGACACAAGATCAAAAATATGTATCGTATCAAGAATGACAAAAGAGTAATAGACTCCGCATCGTTTCTATCCGAAGCTCTGTATAAGTGCATACAGGAAAAATCAATGCAGGAGATTACGGTAAGCGAGTTGTGCAGTGTGGCCGGTGTCGGCCGGGCCACTTTCTACCGGATTTTTGACACTCCGGTTGACGTGCTGGCATATGCCAGCGACCTTCTTTGCGAGAGGACAATACAAGATTACACTGCGGCCGATCTGGAAAACAGGGACACCTTTATCCTATACTCTCTCAAATATTGGAGACAGCACTATCAGATACTGGAAGCCATGTTCAAGTGCAACCGTATGGATATAATCAGACGGTCTCTGGAAAAAACCTCACGCAAACTGGTGCCTGAGGTGAACAAATTCTTCACCCCGAAAGAAACAGATTACCTCCGGGCTTTTGCCGGAGGTATCATTGAAAGCATACTCCATACCTGGCTTAGCCATGGCAAGGAAGACAGCCCGGAAGAGCTATATCGCATATACAAGAAAATCTGCGCTATGGCAATAGACAGCGATATGCTCCTCAAAGATATTTACACAAATTAGCGCTGCTCAAATGCCCAGTGGGCAATGTCGCTGCGATGGAAGAGATTGCTGCATTTCACTGCGGCAACTGTGGCATAGGCATTGCTGCGGGCCTCTTCCAGAGATGAGGCGCGGGCAACGCACATCATCACGCGTCCGCCTGCAGTAAGATATTTTCCCTCCTCGCCTGTGGCCTTGGTTCCCATGTGGAAAATGCGGCCCGGGTGCTCCAGGATGCATATTTCGTGGCCTTTCTCGTATGAGCCGGGATAGCCCTTGGATGCCAGCACAACTCCCATTGTGATATCGTTGCTCCACACAACGGGGCCGGAAAGTTCCCTGCCTGTTGCAACAGCTTCGAATACGTCATAGATGTCGGAATCTATAAGCGGCAGCACAACTTCTGTCTCCGGGTCTCCGAAACGGGCGTTGAACTCTATCACCTTCACACCCGACGGTGTCTTCATGAGGCCGCCGTACAGCACACCGCTAAGAGGGCAACCCTCTGCAACCATTGCTGCGGCGGTCTTTTCCAGAACCTCGCGCAGGGCGAACTCCCTGTCCTCTTCCGTGATGAAAGGCAGACCGGTGTATGCACCCATGCCGCCGGTATTCGGACCTTTGTCTCCGTCAAAAGCGCGCTTGTGGTCCTGTGAAAGAGGCATAGGATACACCTTCGCCCCGTCCACGAAACACATGAAAGAAAATTCCGGACCGGTAAGGAAGTCCTCAACCACCACTTTGCCTTCATGGCCGAAGGCCGAGTCCAGCAGCATGTCGCGCAGGGCCTCGTCGGCCTGGGCCAGGTCCTCTGCAATAACCACACCCTTGCCTGCTGCAAGTCCGTCATATTTCAGAACTGCAGGGAAGGGGCGTGCAGAAACGTAGGCCAGGGCCTCCTCATAAGAGGTGAAACTCTTGTAGGCGGCGGTTGGCACATCATATTTCTCCATGATCTGCTTTGCAAACTCTTTGCTGCTCTCAATTCTTGTTGCCGCCTTGCTGTGGCCGAAGATTTTCATGCCTTCCGCGCGGAAAGCATCAACCACGCCGGCTGCAAGTGCAGCTTCCGGGCCTACAACGGTAAGGTCTATCTCCTTTTCCTTTGCGAAAGCCAACAGGGCTGCAACGTCATTGTCCTTGATGGCCACGCATTCTGCCTGCCGGGCTATGCCTGCGTTGCCCGGTGCGCAATATATCTTTCCAACCTGCGGGCTGCGGTAGAGGGCATCCACAATGGCATGCTCCCTGCCGCCTCCGCCTATTACAAGTACTTTCTTCATGGTTTTAGTGTTTGAAGTGACGCATGCCTGTCATAAGCATGGTGATGCCGTGCTTGTTGGCGGCGTTCACGCTTTCGTCGTCACGCACGCTGCCACCTGGCTGCACAATTGCCTTGATGCCATACTCGGCTGCGCTCTCCACGCTGTCTCCGAATGGGAAGAAACCGTCGGAACCCATAACAAGGCCTTCCTCGCGTATATCCTTGCCCTCGGCTGCCAGAGTGGCTTCGGCCTGTTTCAAAGCAATGCCTGCAGAACCAACGCGGTTCATCTGACCTGCACCAACACCCAGTGTCATGCCGTTCTTCACTACAACGATTGCATTGGATTTCACGTGTTTCACAATTCTCCATGCGAACTGCATGTCTGTCATCTGCTCTGCGCTTGGCTTAAGCTCTGTAACGCACATCTCCTCTGTAAGCTGCACGGTGTCTGTGTCCAGCTCCTGGGCCAGCATACCGCCGTTCACGCTTACATACTGCATGTGGGTTGCATTGTCCTTGCTCATGTCCACCTCCAGAAGGCGAAGGTTCTTCTTTGCCGAAAGCACCTCCAGGGCGCCCTCGCTGAACTTAGGAGCCATGATAATCTCAAGGAAGATAGGCTTCATCAGTTCCGCGGCCTCGCGTGTGAGCTCGCAGTTTGTTGCCACGATGCCGCCGAAGATACTCACCTTGTCGGCCTCGTATGCCTTAGTCCATGCCTCCACAACGTCCTTGCCTATTGCTGCGCCGCACGGATTCATGTGTTTCAGGCCCACGCAGAAAGGGGTGTCGCCAAACTCGCGCACAATGTTAAGCGCTGCGTTTGCGTCCTGTATGTTGTTGTATGACAGTTCTTTGCCGTTAAGCTGTCTTGCCGATGCCAAAGAGAATGGAACAGGCTCCAGGGCGGCGAAGAATTTTGCGTTCTGATGAGGGTTTTCTCCGTAGCGCAGGCTCTGCCTGATGTCGTACTCCAGGAAGAGTTTCTCCGGAAGGCCGGCCTGTGCGCGCATGTAGGTGGAGATCATCATATCATACTCTGCAGTGTGGGTGTATGCCTTGGCGCTAAGTTTTAGACGGGTCTCGTCGCTTGTCCAGCCGTTTGCCTGGAGCTCTCCCAGCACTGTTGCATAGTCTGCAGGGTCGCATACAATGTTCACGTCACGCCAGTTCTTTGCGGCGCTGCGCACCATTGAAGGACCTCCGATATCGATGTTCTCTATGGCGTCCTCCATTGATACGTTGGGTTTTGCGATGGTCTGTTTGAAAGGGTACAGGTTGACGCAAACCAGCTCTATTGTCTGAATGCCTTCCTGTGCCAGGGTTGCCATGTGCTCCGGAACGTCGCGGCGTGCAAGAATACCGCCGTGTACCTTAGGATGAAGGGTTTTCACGCGGCCGTCGCAAATCTCCGGAAATCCTGTGACCTCGCTGATGCCTATGGTGTGAACGCCGTTGTCTTCCAGCAGCTTCTGTGTGCCGCCGGTTGCAATTATCTCCCAATCAAGGGACTGAAGGCCTTTCACGAAATCCACAAGGCCTGTTTTGTCGCTTACGCTGACAAGTGCTCTACGTTTGCTCATTATATAATCTCCACTGTATTACCGTTTGTAACCTTGCCGATGACGCTTGCTTTCTCGCCATGGCTCTCCAGGATGCTGATGGCTTTTGCCGCATCGCTCTCGTCCAGCACAACCACCATACCTATACCCATGTTGAAGATGTTGAACATCTCCCTGTGAGGAATGCCTCCCCATTTCTCCAGACATTGGAAAATAGGAAGAATCTCCCAGCTGCCCTCCTTAATCTCCAGGCCCTGTCCCTCGTGAAGCACACGCGGGATGTTCTCGTCAAAACCGCCGCCGGTGATGTGTGCAACGCCGTGCACGTCGCAGTTGCGGATCACGTCCAGCACCTGTTTCACATAGATTCGGGTAGGGGTGAGGAGAACGTCTCCCAGACGTCTTCCGCCAAGCTCCGGAATCTCATCGGTGAGCTTGAGGCCTGCATCGGCAACAATCTTGCGCACAAGGCTGAAGCCGTTGCTGTGAACGCCGCTTGAAGCGATGCCCACCAGCACGTCGCCCGCCTTCACCTTGCTGCCGTCAATAAGTTTGGATTTCTCCACAACACCTGTGGTGTAGCCGGCGATATCATACTCGCCTCCCTCATACATGCCCGGCATCTCGGCAGTCTCGCCTCCAACAAGGGCGCAACCTGCCTGGCGGCAACCTTCTGCCACACCGGCAACGATAGCCTCCACCTGTGCGGGGATATTGTGTCCTACCGCAACATAATCCAGGAATACAAGAGGCTCGGCACCCTGTGCAAGCACATCGTTCACGCACATTGCAACGGCATCAATACCAACGGTATCGTGCTTGTCCATCGCAAAGGCAATTTTAAGTTTTGTTCCCACGCCGTCCGTACCGCTTACAAGTACAGGCTCCTTGATTCCAAGCTGGGAGAGGTCAAACATGCCTCCGAAAGAACCAATTCCGCCCATTGAACCCTTGCGGGCAGTGGAGGCAACGTGTTTTTTGATTCGGCTTACAACTTCGTAACCGGCTTCCAGATTCACTCCGGCGTTTTCGTAACTTTTGGCCATATATCTATTAATGTTTTATTTCCTGTGTTTTATTTCCTGTGTTTTATTTCCTGAAATAATTTACTGCATTGGTGAACAGAGGTTGCTCCAGCTCTTCCTGGATGTTAAGGAAGCATCCCGGCTCCCAGCGCTCTGTGTGGCCCATCTTGCCAATAATCTGGCCGTTAGGGCTGATGATACCCTCTATTGCGTAGTATGAACCGTTAGGGTTGTACGGGCTTTTCATTGTAGGGGCCTCGCTAACGGGATCCACATACTGGAAGGCAACCTGGCCGTTCTGGAACAGTTCCCTGGCCAGAGCCTCGCTTACAACGAACTTGCCCTCGCCGTGGCTTACCGCAATCGTATGCAGGTCTCCCTCCTTGAGGCCGGCAAGCCAAGGGGAGGAGGTGGTTGCAATGCGTGTTGTTGCCATCTGGCTTATGTGACGGTTGATGTCGTTGCGGAAAAGTGTAGGAGAGTCTTCGGTAACCATGCCAAGGCGTCCGTATGGAAGCAGGCCGCTCTTCACAAGAGCCTGGAAACCGTTGCATATGCCTCCGATAAGGCCTCCGCGGTCCAGCAGGGCGTGGATTGCATCGGCCACGGCCTTGTTGTTAAGCACGTTGGCAATGAATTTGGCACTGCCGTCAGGCTCGTCACCCGCGCTGAAACCACCGCTCAGCATAAGTATGTGACACTCGCTTATGTTCTTCACCATCATGTCGATGGAGCGGAGAACGTCATCGGTGGTAAGGTTGCAGAACACCCCGAAACGCACCTCTGCGCCCGCCTTGCGGAAGGCCTTTGCAGAGTCGTAGTCGCAGTTAGTACCAGGGAATACAGGCAGGAACACCAGCGGTTTCTCCACCTTCTCACCTTTATATCTGATTGCGCGTTTCCTTGAACCGGCCTTGATGCCCGAAGGGATAACTTTCTTGTGCTGTGCGGCTGCCGTAGCTGGGTATACCTTGCTGTATCGGCCTTCCCATGCGGAAAGAAGTGCGGCGGCATCAACAGCCTCGCCGTTTATGTGAAGCTTGTCGTCCTCGCCGGAAGTTACCTCGCCAAGAAGAACGGCGCCGGCGAAATCCAGCTCTGTGCGGCTCTCAACGATGATGGAACCGTAGTTCAGTGCGAAGAGCTCTTCCTCCGGAAGTTTCACGTCCACGCCGAACATGTTGCCCATGGCCATCTTTGCAAGACCCTCTGCCACTCCGCCGAAGCCCACGCTCCAGCCGGAAACGATGTCTCCGCGCGTAACCGCTTCGTGAACAAAGTTCCAGTTCGCCTTCAGCTGCTCCAGATCCGGCATATGATTGTCCAGCGCTGTATGTTTGATAAGGTACAACTTGTTACCCTCCCATTTCAATTCAGGGGAGATGAGTTTCGATGCCTTTGCGGTTGTGATGCCAAAGGCAACAAGGGTAGGAGGGACGCTTATGTGCTCGAAGGTTCCGCTCATGGAATCCTTGCCGCCGATGGAAGGAAGGCCCAGGCCCACCTGCATCTTAAGGGCACCCAGCAGCGCCGACAGAGGCTTGCCCCAG
This sequence comes from Bacteroidales bacterium, assembly GCA_024401715.1. Lineage (GTDB taxonomy): Bacteria > Bacteroidota > Bacteroidia > Bacteroidales > UBA932 > Cryptobacteroides. The sequence goes on along the minus strand of JAKSKO010000001.1, from coordinate 21,276 downwards.
CTGTGCGCATCGGCAGTCATCCTTTCGAAGTACTCCTGATAGCTGAAGCGCATTCCGCTGTAGTCCGCACCGGCAGCCACAACCTTTGCGCAGGCCTCCACAACTGCGTAGGCCGCACCATGGTAAGGGCTCCAGCTTGCAAGGTCCGGGTTATAGCCGAAAGCCATGACGCTGGCAGTATCGGTGTAGCCGTCGCAAGGAAGTTTCTGCGCCGATACCTGTGTTTCTGTATTCTGTGTCATTCCGCCGAAAGGCATAAGCACTGTGCTTCGGCCTATGGTGGAGTCGAACATCTCTATGAGACCTTTCTGGGAGGCAACGTTCCTGCCGCCCATCACAGAAATCATCCTTTCCTGGAGATTGTCTCCCTGAGGCATCTGTGCGAAAGGATTCTTCTGCTGCACCGCGGCAATCGCAGCCTGGCTGTAGTGCTTTGCTCCGGCGCTGTCTATGAATTCACGGCTGAGGTCTGCAATAAGCTCCCCGCCATAATACATTCTCATTCTGCCCAGATCCGTAACGTCGGCAACATAGGTCACCTCCACGTTCTCGCTGTTGCAGTAGGCCTCGAAGGCCTCCCTGTCTTTGGCCTCCACAACAACGGCCATACGCTCCTGGCTCTCGCTGATTGCAAGCTCTGTAGGGTTCAGGCCCTTGTATTTGGTTGGCACGCGGTCCAGACGTATGTCCAGGCCGTCGGCAAGCTCGCCTATGGCAACGCTTACGCCGCCCGCGCCGAAGTCGTTGGATTTCTTGATGAGCCTGGTTACCTCCGGACGGCGGAACAGACGCTGGAGCTTGCGCTCCTCGGGTGCGTTACCTTTCTGCACCTCGCTGCCGCAGGTCTCAAGAGAGGCCTCGGTGTGCTCTTTGGAAGAACCTGTGGCTCCGCCAATGCCGTCACGGCCGGTGCGTCCGCCAAGAAGAAGGATTACATCTCCCGCTGCAGGGCTTTCACGCCTTACGCTGTCTGCCTTCACCGCGCCCACAACCGCACCTATCTCCAGACGTTTCGCAGTGTAGCCGTTATGGTAGATTTCGCGTACATGGGTGGTTGCAAGGCCTATCTGGTTGCCATAGCTGCTGTATCCGTGGGCTGCCTTGCGGCTGATGACCTTCTGCGGCAGCTTGCCCGGAATTGTCTCCGATACGGCTTTGTTGATGTCTCCCGCACCGGTTACGCGCATGGCCTGGTATACATATGAACGGCCGGAGAGAGGGTCTCGTATGGCGCCGCCCAGACAGGTTGCCGCGCCGCCGAAAGGCTCTATCTCGGTTGGGTGGTTGTGTGTCTCGTTCTTGAACTGCAGCAGCCATTTCTCCTGCTGGCCGTCAACGTCCACATCCACGAAAATGCTGCATGCGTTGTTCTCTTCGGAAACCTCCATGTCTTCCAGCAGGCCTTTCTTGCGCAGGTAACGCGCACCTATGGTTGCAAGCTCCATAAGGCAGAGGCTCTTGCCCTCGCGTCCCAGCTCTTTGCGCAGGTCGTGGAACATTCCAAGGCTGCTTTCAATCTCCTCCTTCATGAAGGAATCGTCTATGGTGATGGATGTGAGTTCCGTTGTGAAGGTTGTGTGGCGGCAGTGGTCGCTCCAGTATGTGTCCAGGATGCGAAGCTCTGTCTCCGAAGGGTTGCGCCCCTCCTTGCGGAAGTAGTTTACAACCTCCTGGAGGTCATCTGCATTCATTGCAAGGCCCCATTCTTTGCAGAAAGAGGCGAACTGCTCCCTTGCCATATCGGTGAATCCGTCCAGTTTCGCAAGAGGTTTCACATCCGCATTCTCTGCAAGGCTAAGTTTGCCAAGGTCTTTCTCGCGGCTTTCAACGGCATTTATATAATAGTGCCTTACCGCATCGATGTCCGCGTCCGAAACGCCCTCGTCAAAGATAAGCAGGCGGCTGCTTCTGATCTGCACATCGGCGCAAGGGTCTATCAGGTGCACGCAGTCCACGGCCGATGAAGCTCTCTGGTCGAACTGGCCCGGAATGTATTCCACTGCCAGGTATTTCTTGCCGTTGAGGTTTAGGGACTCGTAAACCCTGTCTGTTACGATTTCGCCGAAAACGGAGTATTTGCATTTCTCCAGAAGTGCGGCGCTGAAACCGCCAAGGTCATACACGTTGATATAACGCAAGTCTTTTATGCCGAGAGAGAGGTTTTCGTTAAGTTCTGTGCGCAGGCTTTCCGCCTCCACTCTGAACCCGGGCTTCTTCTCGACATAAATTCTGATATTTTTGTCCATAGCTGAGCTGGTTTATATTTCGGTATTTTTGATTTTCTCCTCCTGCTGCTTTCGGAACTCTCGCAGTTTGCCGGCAAGGTCCGCGCTGCCAAGTGACAGGATTGATGCTGCAAGAAGGGCGGCGTTCTTGGAGTTGTTCACGCCCACCGTGGCCACAGGGATGCCCGATGGCATCTGTACGATGGATAGAAGTGCGTCCATTCCGCCGAAGGCCTTGCCGTTGATAGGCACTCCGATCACGGGAATGGTTGTGAAGGCTGCGGTTACGCCCGGAAGGTGGGCTGCTCCGCCGGCACCCGCAATAATCACATCAATGCCCCTTTCAATGGCGCTTGATGCATATTCGGCCAGAAGGGCCGGTGCGCGGTGTGCGCTTATCACTTTCTTTTCATAAGGGATGCCGAACTGCTCCAGCGTTTCAAATGCCGCTTTCATTACCTCCAGATCGGAGGTGGAGCCCATGATAATGCTTACCTTCATCAGAATACAGGATTAAAGCGCAAAGTTACTCTCAATATTTATCATTTACAAATGAAACGGGAATAAAAGTTTTCAACATACGATTGTTAATAAAACATCTAAAAAAAGTTTGCGTGTGAACGGCTTTCTTGCTACCTTTGTAACCCGATGAAGCAAGAATATTCATACGGGTACGGGACAGGCTATGTGGCATGCCCCGCTTTTGTTGATATGCACGTCCATTTCCGTGAGCCGGGCTATTCCTACAAGGAAACGATTGCCACCGGATCACGCGCAGCGGCGGCATCGGGCTATGGTATTGTTGCCACCATGCCGAACCTGAATCCGGTTCCGGACAGCCTTGGAAACCTGGCTCTTCAGGAAGAGATAATAAAGCGCGACGCCGTTATAGACGTAAGGCCCTACGCAAGCATCACCATCGGAAGGAAAGGTCTGGAACTTGTGGATGTTGCGGCGCTGAAAGACAGGGTTGTGGCCTTTTCCGATGACGGCAGCGGCGTGCAGGACGAAAAAATGATGCGCAAGGCGATGGAAGAGATGGCCGCCAACGGATGCATTCTTGCCGCGCACTGCGAGGACAATTCCCTTTTGAAGGGCGGATACATACATGACGGACGCTATGCAGCCCTGCACGGACACAAGGGCATATGCAGCGAGAGCGAATGGGGACAGATAGAACGTGATCTGCGTTTGGCCGGAGAGACAGGCTGCGCATATCACGTTTGTCATATTTCCACCAGGGAGAGCGTGGATGTGATACGCCGCGCAAAGGACAGGGGAGTGAATGTCACCTGCGAGACCGGCCCGCACTATCTTCTTCTTTGCGACGGGGACCTGCAGGAGGACGGACGTTTCAAGATGAACCCGCCTCTGCGTTCGGCCGAAGACAGGCAGGCGCTGATAGAGGGCATACTGGACGGAACCATAGACATGATTGCCACGGATCACGCCCCGCATTCGGCCGAAGAGAAATCCAGGGGCCTGGAAAAAAGCGCAATGGGCATTGTGGGCCTGGAGACAGCCTTCCCGCTGCTTTATACCCATTTCGTCCGCAAGGATATCATTCCGCTGGGCAAGCTTATAGACCTTATGAGCCTTGCTCCGCGCCGCCGCTTCCACCTTCCTTCACCTTACAGGGGAGAGGAACTTGTGGATTACGCCGTGTTCGACATACAAAACCCATACACCATAGACAGCAGGGAGTTCATCTCCCTCGGCCATGCCACCCCTTTTGACGGATGGCAGGTGTACGGACGCTGCGTTGAGACTGTAATAAACGGAAAAACAATATACAAACTATAGCTATGAGCGTAGATAAGAGACTTAAACTTGTTCTGCCCGACGGACGTCAGATGCACGGAATGAATGCCGGTGCCGATGTCTGCGTGTGCGGAGAGCTAGTGTTCAATACATCAATGGTGGGCTATCAGGAGGTTCTTTCAGACCCTGCATATGCCGGCCAGATCATTGTGATGACCTATCCTCTGATAGGACAGTACGGTATCATGGACGAGGATTTCGAGAGCAAGGGAGCAGGTCCTGCGGGCCTTATTGTCCGCGAGTGCTGCGACACCCCTTCCAACTTCCGTTATACCAAAACCCTTCCGGAGTATCTGGAGGACGAGAAGATTCCTTGCCTGGAGGGCGTGGACACACGCATGCTCACCCGCATCATCCGCGACGAAGGCAATATGATTGCAGCCCTGGTTCCGGAGGAGACCCCGGTGGAGAAGGCGCTTGAAATGATTGCAGCCTTCAAGGAGGACAAGGACGCCGTGAAACACGTAAGCTGCAAGAAACGCTGGTTCAGCCGCACTCCGCAGCATGTTCATGACGTTGTTGTGCTGGACTGCGGTCTTAAGCACAGCATCGTTGGAGAGCTTAACCGCCGCGGCTGCAACGTTACGGTTGTCCCTGCCGGTAGCACCGCAGAGGAGATCCTGGCCTTCAACCCTGACGGCGTGCTTGTTTCAAGCGGCCCGGGCAATCCGGAGAATGCAGCGGAGATAGTTGAGGTCATCAACGCTCTGAAGGGCAAGCTTCCCGTATTCGGCATCTCGCTGGGCATGGCTCTGATTGCTCTCAGCTATGGTGCAAAACTCTACAAACTGAAAGCCGGCCACCACGGCGGCCACCCGCTTCGCAGTGCGGACAGCGCCCGCATCATCACTGCCGAGCATAACCACAACTATGCCGTTGAAGAGGCATCGGCTCTTGCTGCAGGCCTCAAACTTACATACTGGGACGCTGCGGACAATACCGTAGAGGGCATCGAGTGCGCTGCAGACAAGGTTTACGCAGTGCAGTTCTACCCAGAGGGCGGCCCGGGACCGGACGAGACCGATTTCTTCGACAAATTCGTTAAAATGATGGAGGATTAAGCCATGCCACGCAGAACAGATATCAAAAAAGTAATGGTGATAGGCAGCGGTCCTATCGTTATCGGACAGGCTGCAGAGTTCGACTATGCAGGTACTCAGGCTTGTCTTGCCCTCAAAGAGGAGGGTTACGAGGTTATCCTTGTAAACAGCAACCCTGCAACTATCATGACTGACACCCATATGGCCGACAAGGTTTATATGGAGCCTCTGGACCTTGAATATATAGCAAAGATCATCCGTTACGAGCGTCCGGATGCGATAGTTCCGGGCCTTGGCGGCCAGACAGGTCTTAACATGGCCGTGAAACTTGCGCGCAAGGGCGTGCTTGACGAGTGCGGCGTGAAGATTCTGGGAACTTCCTTCGAGAGCATAGAGAAAGCCGAGGACAGGGAGCTGTTCAAGGAGCTTTGCCTTGAGCTTGGAGAGCCGGTTATCCCATCGGACATCTGCTACAGTGTTGAAGAGGCTGTGAATACGGCTGCCAAGATAGGCTATCCTGTTGTGCTTCGTCCTGCCTTCACCCTTGGCGGAACAGGCGGCGGCTTTGCAAACACAGAGGAGGAACTCAGGGAGCTTATGCCTAACGCCCTCACCCAGAGCCCTGTGCATCAGGTGCTTATCGAAAAGAGCGTGAAAGGCTATAAGGAGATAGAGTTCGAGGTTATGCGAGACAAGAACGATACTGCAATCTGTATCTGTTCCATGGAAAACGTAGACCCTGTGGGCATTCACACCGGCGACTCCATCGTTGTGGCTCCGGTTCAGACCCTTGCAGACAAGGAGTATGAGATACTGCGTGCCAGCGCCCTCAAGCTTATCCGCTCTCTGGAAATTGAAGGCGGATGTAACGTGCAGTTTGCCCTTGACCCGCTTTCATTCAAATACTATATCATTGAGATCAACCCTCGCGTAAGCCGTTCATCGGCCCTTGCATCAAAGGCCAGCGGTTTCCCTATTGCCCGTGTAACTGCCAAGATAGCAATGGGTTACACTCTTGACGAGATTATGGTTGCCGATGCCCCTGCATGCTGCGAGCCAACTATCGACTATGTTGTCAGCAAGGTGTCACGCTTCCCGTTCGACAAGTTTGCCGAGGCTGCCAACGAGCTTGGCACCCAGATGAAGGCCACAGGCGAGGTGATGAGCATAGGCCGCACCCTGGAGGAGAGCCTTCTGAAAGCTATACGAAGCCTGGAGATTGGTGCAAGCCACATCTACAAGAAGAAGTTCGTGGGCATGAGCGATGCCGACCTTTTCAAATACATCGCCAAATTCCCGGACGACCATCTTATTGCAATCGCACAGCTTATCCGCAACGGCGTGGACATCCGTCTCATCTATGATATCACCAAGATAGACATGCTGTTCCTGGAGAAGATCTGCAACATCGTGCGCATGGAGAATGCCCTGAAGGCCGCTCCCGGCGATGCCGCTCTTCTGCTGAAGGCGAAGAAACTTGGTTTCAGCGACAAATTCATCGGCTCTCTCTGGGACAAGACGGAGAAGGAGATGATAGAGTTCCGCTGGGCGCAGAACATCCGTCCTGTATATAAGTTCATAGACTGCTGCGGTGCAGAGCACGAGGCCAACGTTCCTTATTACTACTCTACCTACGAGACAGAGAACGAGACCGTTGTAAGCAGCCGCAAGAAGATTCTGGTGCTGGGTGCGGGTCCTATCCGCATTGGCCAGGGTGTGGAATTCGACTACTCTACCGTACACGCCATCTGGGCGATACGTGAGGCAGGTTACGAGGCCATCATCATCAACAACAACCCTGAGACAGTTTCTACGGACTACACAATTTCCGACAAGCTTTACTTCGAGCCTCTCACGGTGGAGGATGTGATGAACGTCATAGACCTGGAGAAGCCGGAGGGCATCATAGTAACCCTTGGCGGCCAGACCGCAATCAACCTTGCAGGTCCTCTGGCCCAGTTCGGCATAAAGATCATAGGCACACAGATCCAGGCCATAGACAATGCGGAGGACCGCAAGCTGTTCGAGGCCATCATGCGCAAGACCGGTATCCCTCAGCCTAAGGCGAAGGCCGTTACCAATGTGGAGGACGGCGTTAAGGCTGCCGCAGAGATAGGATACCCTGTGCTGGTGCGCCCTTCATTCGTGCTTGGCGGCCGTGCAATGATGATTGTGGGCAACGAGGAAAGCCTGCGCCACTATCTGCACAACGCAGTGGAGGTTAACGAGAACTCTCCTGTGCTTGTGGACAAATACATCTCCGGAAAGGAGAGCGAGGTGGATGCCATCTGCGATGGCGAGAACGTATTCATCCCGGGCATCATGGAGCACGTGGAGAAGACAGGTATCCACAGCGGTGACTCCATCAGCGTATATCCTTCATTCAGCCTTTCACAGGCAGTGAAGGATAAGATTGTGGACTACACAGTACGTCTGGGCAAGGAGATTGGCATTGTGGGCCTTTACAATATCCAGTTCATCGTGGACGACAACGACGATGTATACGTGATTGAGGTAAACCCTCGCTCTTCACGCACCGTTCCTTTCCTAAGCAAGTCCACAGGCATCCCTATGGCAAAGATTGCCACAATGGTAATGCTGGGACACAGCCTTAAGGAACAGGGCATCACAAACACCATAAATCCGGAGAGCAAGCGCTACTATGTGAAGAGCCCTGCATTCTCTTTCGCAAAAATCAAAGGCATAGACACCTATCTGTCTCCTGAGATGAAATCTACCGGTGAGGCCATAGGTTATGACGAGAGACTCACCCGTGCGCTGTACAAGAGCCTTCAGGCATCGGGCGTATCGGTGAAGAGCTACGGAACAGTATTCGCAACCATCGCCGACAGGGACAAGGAGGAGGCACTTCCGCTTCTGCGCCGCTTCTACAATATGGGCTTCAACATTGAGGCGACCACCGGAACGGCGAAATTCCTGAAGGAGCATGGGATACGCACCCGCGCCCTGAAGAAGATAAGCGAGGGCAGCGACGACATTGTACGCTCTATGCACAAGGGACACGTAAGCTATGTGATAAACACCATAGACGTGAACCAGCACAAGACCCGCCTGGACGGCTATGACATACGCCGCGCGGCAGTGGAAAACAACGTAACCCTCTTCACTTCGCTTGAAACGGTGCGCGTGCTGCTGGACGTCCTGGAGGAGATTACCCTTGGCATTTCAACAATCGACGAGGAGTACAAATAGATGAAAAAAGCCGATTACATAATTGAGAGTAACAGGCGTATTGCAGATGGGGTGTATCGCATGACTTTGGTCGGCGATACATCGGCCATTTTACGCGGAGGACAGTTCGCGGATGTTGCCGTGAACGGTTTCTATCTGCGCCGCCCTCTTGCCGTTACTGAATGGGATAGCGAGAAGTTCAGCATCATCTATAAGGTTATAGGCCGTGGAACGGAGGTGATGGCGGCAATGCAGCCGGGTGCCGGCGTAAACGTTCTCACAGGTCTGGGCAACGGTTTCGATGCGTCGGCCCCTGCGTCAAAGGCCCTTGTGGTTTGCGGCGGCATAGGCGCTTCGCCATGCTTCAGCCTTGTGAAGGAACTGCTGGCAAAAGGCAGACAGGTGAAGGTGTATCTTGGCTTCAACACCGCTGCCGATGTGATACTGCAGGCCGAATATGAAGCCCTGGGCGCTGATGTCACCGTGGTCACCATGGACGGAAGCGCAGGTTTCAAGGGCCTGGTAACCGATGCCATCAAGGCGCAGAACCCGCAGTTCGACTATTTCTACAGCTGCGGCCCGAAGGTTATGATGAAGGCCGTGTGCGATATGCTGGCCGATTGTCCGGGCGAAGTTAGCCTGGAGGAGAGAATGGGCTGCGGCTGCGGCATATGCTATGGCTGCACCTGCCACACAAAGAGCGGGGCCAAGCGCGTCTGCGCCGACGGTCCGGTATTCAAGAAGGAGGAAGTGATATGGTAAACAGACTTTCTGTGGAGCTTTGCGGCGTAAAGCTGGCAAACCCGGTTGTTCCGGCAAGCGGAACCTTCGGCTTCGGAATAGAGATGGCGGGGGAGTACGATCTTAACGTCCTTGGCGGCATTTCCCTGAAGGGTAGCACCCTGGAGCCGCGCTATGGCAACGAATGCCCGCGCATTGCAGAGTGCCCGGGCGGCATGATAAACGCGGTGGGCCTGCAGAACCCAGGCGTGGATGTGCTTGTTGCAGACAAGGTTCCCGCCCTTCGCAAGGTGTACGGCGGCTGCATCATCGCCAACATAAGCGGATTCAGCGTGGATGAATATGTGCAGAGCTGCGCAAAGGCTGCTGCCTGCCCGGATATAGACATTATAGAGGTGAACATCTCCTGCCCGAATGTGCACGGCGGCGGCATGGCCTTCGGCACATCGGCACAGGCTGCTGCGGAAGTTACATCTGCGGTGAAGGCTGTTTGCGGCGCCAAACCGGTGTTCATCAAGCTAAGCCCCAACGTAAGCAATATCGTGGAGATTGCCCTTGCCTGCGAAAAGGCCGGCGCTGACGGTCTCACCCTCATCAATACGGTGCTGGGCATGCGCATAGACATAGAGCGCCGCAAACCTGTGGTGGCCAATACCTACGGCGGTTTCAGCGGCAGCGCCATTTTCCCTCTTGCCCTTAGGATGGTGCATCAGGTGGCTCACGCCGTGAAGATTCCTGTGATGGGCTGCGGCGGAGTGTCATCGGCACGTGATGTGGTGGAGATGATGATGGCCGGTGCAACAGCCGTGCAGGTGGGAGCCGAAAATCTGCGTAACCCTATGGTGTGCAAAGAGATAGTGGAGGAACTTCCCGCTCTTATGGATAAATTGAAAATTAACTGTCTTAACGAAATAATAGCTACAGTATGAGAGATGTGATTGTTGCCTGCGACTTCAGCAGTGCAGAACAGGTGCTTTCTTTCCTGGACAAGTTCGCCGCTTGTCCGCGCAAGCCTTTTGTGAAAATTGGCATGGAACTTTATTATGCGGCAGGCCCGCAGATCGTGCGTGAGATAAAGGCACGCGGCCACAAGATCTTCCTGGATCTGAAGCTGCACGATATCCCTAACACCGTGCGCAAGACCATGCAGGTGCTTTCCGCCCTTGATGTGGATATGACAAACGTTCACGCTGCCGGCACTATAGAGATGATGAAGGCAGCCCTGGAGGGCCTCACCCGCGAGGACGGTTCACGCCCGCTTCTGATTGCCGTAACCCAGCTCACTTCAACTTCGCAGGAGCGCATGGAGAAGGACCTTCTCATTAAGGAGCCAATAGGCGATGTTATCGCACACTACGCTGCAAATGCGCAGGAGGCTGGCCTGGACGGCGTTGTATGCTCTCCGCTGGAGGCTTCCATCGTGAAGGAGCGCTGCGGTAAGGACTTTGTTGCCGTGACTCCGGGCATACGTTTCGCCGATGCTGCGGCCGATGACCAGGTGCGCATAACAACCCCTGCACGAGCACGCGAAATAGGCAGTGATTTCATTGTGGTGGGCCGCCCGGTTACCGCCGCTGCAGACCCTGTTGCCGCATACCAGCGCTGCGTGGCAGAGTTCCTCGGCTAAATTGAAAATGAATAAGTTGCAAAAGCAACGCGAGAGATATAATTATGGAAAAGATAATTGCAAAACAGCTCCTGGACATCAAGGCAGTGTTCCTGCGTCCGGAAGAACCGTTCACCTGGGCCAGCGGTATCAAAAGCCCAATCTACTGTGACAACCGCCTCATACTTTCCGCACCACAGGCACGCGTGGTTGTGGAGCAGGCTATCGCCGACACCGTTGCTGCAAAGTTCCCGCAGGCCGAGGCCCTTATGGGAACCAGCACCGCAGGCATCGCCCACGCTGCAATCGCAGCATCCATCATGGGCCTTCCAATGGGTTATGTTCGTGGCGAGGCTAAGAGCCACGGCCGCAACAACCGCATTGAGGGACGTCTGGAACCGGGCACAAAGGTTGTGGTTATTGAAGACCTCATCTCTACCGGCGGCAGCGCCATCGACGTGGTTGAGGCTTTGCGTGAGGCAGGTGCCGAGGTTCTTGGCATCGTAAGCATCTTCACCTACGGCATGCAGAAAGGCCTTGACAGACTTGCTGCAGCAAATGTGGTAAACTATTCTCTAAGCAACCTGGATGCACTTGTAGAGGTTGCCGCAGCCGAGGGCTATATAGCTCCGGAGTGGAAAGAGCGCATCATTCAGTTCCGTAATAACCCAAGTGACGAAAGCTGGATTAAATAGCAATGAAACATCTCATAGATCCTACAGATTTCACCAAGGAAGAGCTAGACCAGGTGGTGGCTCTCGGCCTTGAAATCATAAACAACAGGGAAAAGTACCGCGAGGTGCTTAAGTTCCACAAACTGGCAACCCTTTTCTACGAGCCGTCCACACGCACACGCCTCAGCTTCACTGCGGCCATGATGGAACTGGGCGGAAACGTTCTGGGCTTCTCCGATGCCGCAAGTTCATCGGTGAGCAAGGGCGAAACCGTGGCCGATACCATACGCGTTGTGGAGAACTTTGCCGATATCGCTGCAATGCGCCATCCGCTTGAGGGTGCGCCGCTGGTTGCATCCATGCACAGCCGCATCCCTATCATCAACGCCGGTGACGGATCGCACGCACACCCTACACAGACACTCACAGACCTTCTCACCATCACACGTGAGCTGGGCCACATAGACGGCATCACCATCGGTTTCTGCGGAGACCTCAAATTCGGCCGCACCGTTCACAGCCTCATCAAGGCGCTTAGCCGCTACAAAGACGTGAAGGTTGTACTCATCGCTCCGGACGAACTGAAGCTTCCAAGCTACATCAAGACCGATGTGTGCGAAAAACTGGGCATCCCGTACAGGGAAGTGCGCAATCTTGAAGACGCGATAGGGGATCTTGACGTGCTTTACATGACACGCGTTCAGCGAGAGCGTTTCCTGGACGAAGAGGAGTACGAGCGCGTGAAAGACAGCTTCGTGCTGGATGCAGCCAAGATGAAGCTGGCAAAACCAACTATGGCTGTCCTCCATCCGCTTCCGCGCGTGAACGAGATTGCAACCGATGTGGATCCGGACCCTCGCGCAGCGTATTTCCGCCAGACAGAGAACGGCAAATTCGTGCGCATGGCCCTTCAGTATCTGCTGCTGCAGTGGCAGGACGACCCACAGCATGCCATGCCGGAGCATCCGGAGTATTTCCGCGATGAAAAGCTGCGCTGCACAAATGTAAAATGTATTAGTACACACGAGAAAGTGGACCCTCTTTTCCACGAGGAGAACGGCGTTGTCCGCTGCGTATATTGTGATCATAAAATCTAGAAAAATATGAAAGCACTAACTGCTACCGATTTCAATTTTCCCGGCCAGGTGGCCAAATACACAGGTAAGGTACGTGACGTATACAGCATAGGCAAGGACTACCTTGTGATGGTTGCAACAGACCGTATCTCCGCATTTGACGTTGTTCTTCCGGAGGGTATCCCTTTCAAGGGGCAGGTCCTCAACCAGATTGCGGAGAAATTCCTTGACGCAACATCGGACATCATTCCAAACTGGAAGATAGAGGCTGTGGACCCTATGGTTACAGTGGGCTGGCGCTGCGAGCCTTTCAAAGTGGAGATGGTTATACGCGGCTACCTCACAGGCCATGCATGGCGTGAGTACAAGGCCGGAGCACGCACTCTCTGCGGCTGTGAAATGCCGGAGGGAATGGTGGAGAACCAGAAGTTCCCACAGCCGCTCATCACCCCTACAACCAAGGCCGATGAGGGACACGACCAGGATATAAGCAAGGAGGAGATCATTGCCCAGGGTATCGTCAGCCGTGAGGATTACGAGCAGCTGGAGGCCTACACCCGCGCCCTTTATGCACGCGGTTGCGAGATGGCTGCCAAGATGGGCCTCATCCTTGTAGACACCAAATATGAGTTCGGCAAACGTGACGGCAAGATTGTTCTGATGGACGAAATCCACACTCCGGATTCATCACGCTATTTCTATGCCGAAGGCTATGAAGAGCGCCAGGCAAAAGGCGAGCGCCAGAAACAGCTTTCAAAGGAGTTCGTACGCGAGTGGCTTATGGCAAACGGCTTCCAGGGCCAGGAGGGACAGAAGGTGCCTGAAATGACTCCCGAGGTTGTGAAAGGTATCACAGAACGTTATGTGGAGCTTTACGAGAACATCACAGGCTGCAAGTTCCAGGGTGCGGAAAGCGATGATATCCTTGGCCGCATAGAGACAAACATCAACAATTTCCTAAAGAAATAAATCATGATAGAGAGATATTCCCGCAAAGTTATGAGGGACGTTTGGACCGAAGAGAACAAGTTCAACGCCTACCTCAACGTAGAGATTCTTTCATGCGAGGCCTGGAGCAAAATGGGCGTTATCCCTGCAGAGGATGTGGACAAGATACGCGCCAATGCCAAATTTGACGTAAAGCGCATATACGAGATAGAGGAACAGACCCGTCACGATGTGGTGGCGTTCACCCGTGCCGTAAGCGAGAGCCTGGGCCAGGAGCGCAAGTGGGTTCACTACGGTCTCACCTCAACCGATGTTGTGGATACAGCCAACGGTTCTCTCATCAAGCAGGCCAACGCCATCCTCCTGCAGGATATGGAGGAGTACCTGGAGGTTCTGCGCAAGCGTGCCCTGGAGTTCAAATCCACTCCGTGCATAGGCCGTACACATGGCATACATGCCGATATCACTTCATACGGCCTCAAGTGGGCTCTGTGGTATGAGGAGATGAAACGCAATATAGAGCGCTTCAAATTCGCGGCCCGCGGTGTGGAGTGCGGCAAGATGAGCGGCGCCGTTGGAAACTTTGCCAACATCCCTCCGTTCATCCAGGACTATGTTTGCGAGCATCTGGGCATAGACAGCGCGGACATCAGCACACAGGTGCTGCAGAGAGACCGCCACGCTTTCTATATGTCCACACTTGCCGTTATCGCTTCCACAATAGAACAGATGGCAACCGAGGTGCGCAATGCACAGCGTACCGAGGTCCGCGAGGCCGAGGAGGCCTTCCGCAAGGGCCAGAAAGGTTCATCGGCAATGCCTCACAAACGCAATCCTATATCATCGGAGAATATCTGCGGCTGCGCACGCGTTATGCGCGGATACATGGCTGCGGCAAACGAAAACGTGGCCCTGTGGTATGAGAGGGATATTTCACACTCTTCAACAGAGCGTATCATGCTTCCGGATGCCACAGAACTTCTGGACTATATGCTGTGCCGTTTCAAAGGCATACTGGAGAACCTCACCGTTTATCCGGAGAACATGCTCAAGAACATCTACAAGACCAACGGCGTAATCTTCGCCCAGAGGGTCATGAATGCCCTCATAGAGAAAGGTCTTGCACGCGAGGAGGCATATGACACTGTGCAGCCTGTAGCCATGAAGGCGTGGAGCGAAGGCCTGGATTACCAGAGCCTGCTGAAGGAGGAACCTAAGGTGATGAGCCGTCTTTCAGAGGAAGAACTTGCAGCATGTTTCACTCTTGAATACTACTTCAAGAATGTGGACTACATCTTCAAGAGAGTGGGAATCGAATAGGAAATCCGTAAAAGGACAATCAGACTAGTTTAATTTAAGTTTCGCATTTGCGAAACAACCATATTTAGAGACCTTTAGGTCGATAGTAAGTCCCTTTTCCGAGAAAAGGGATTTAGGGAAAAGGTAACGTAGAAGTGTTTGTGCGTAGGGGAAAAGTTTCGCAAGATATGCACAAGGCTTTGAATAACAATTAGATAATACTTGCGAAACTTGAATAGTTTAACCAAAAATTTAAAGTCTTATGGGAGGTTTATTTGGTGCTATTTCCAAACAGGAAGCATGCGCAACGGATCTGTTCTATGGCGTGGACTACCACAGCCATCTGGGCACAAAACGTGCAGGTATGGCCACATACTGCGCCGAGACAGGTTTTCACCGCAGCATCCACAGCTTGGAAAGCACTTACTTCAGAACCAAATTTGAAAGTGAGCTGCCTAAATTCAAGGGAAATGCCGGCATAGGAGTCATCTCCGATACCGATGCCCAGCCGCTTCTGATGAACAGTCACCTTGGCAAGTTCGCCATCGTGACCGTTGCAAAAGTGGGTAATGCAGAGGAACTTTGCCGGCAGCTTCTGGACGAAGGCATGGTGCTTAGCGAGTTCAGCTCCGGCAAGATCAATCCTACAGAGCTCATCGGCACACTCATCGTCAAAGGCAAGACCATTGTGGAGGGCATAGAAAATGTGTTCCGCAGGGTTAAGGGTTCATGTTCTCTTCTTCTTCTCACGGAAAACGGCATCATTGCCGCACGTGATGCATGGGGACGTACTCCTCTGGCTGTGGCAAAGAAGGACGGTGCCTATGCCGTTGCCACAGAAACTTCTTCTTACCTGAATCTGGGTTACGAGACAGTGCAGTTCATCGGTCCGGGCGAGATTGTCCGCATCACAGCCGATGGCGTAGAGCAGCTTCGCAAGGCCAATCCGGGCAATCAGATCTGTTCTTTCCTCTGGGTGTACTACGGTTTCCCAACCAGCTGCTATGAGGGCCGCAACGTGGAGGTTGTGCGCAACCAGTGCGGTTATGTGATGGGCAAGAAGGATGAGACCGAAGTTGATTGCGCCTGCGGTATCCCGGACAGCGGTGTGGGTATGGCTGTAGGCTATGCAGCGGGACATGGTGTTCCATACATGCGCGCCATCAACAAATATACCCCTACATGGCCGCGTTCGTTCATGCCAAGCGACCAGAGCATGAGAGAGCTTGTTGCCAAGATGAAACTTATCCCGAACAGGGATGTCCTTGTAGGTAAAAGGGTTCTTTTCTGCGACGATTCAATCGTCCGCGGCACCCAGCTTAGAGACAACACAGCTGTTCTCACCGAACTTGGCGCCAAGGAGGTTCACATGCGTATTGCCTGTCCTCCGCTTATCTACGCCTGCCCGTTTGTGAATTTCAGTGCAAGCAAGAACGAATACGACCTCATCACACGCCGTATCATCAGGGAGTTTGAAGGAGAGAATGCAGACGTGCGTCCATATGCAACAACAGATTCGCCACAGTACAAGAGGATGGTGGAAGAGCTTGCAAGGCGTTTCAACCTTAGCAGTCTCAAGTTCAGCACCCTGGAGGATCTTGTGGAGAGCATTGGCCTGCCGAAAGAGTGCATCTGCACGCACTGCTTCGACGGTTCATCGGCCCATACACTGGATAACGAGAACAAATAATCCCTATCTTGGGAAATACTCTTCAAGGCAGCCCAGCAAACGCTGAAGGCTGCCTTTCCAGTACCCCCAGCCGTGAGAGCCGGCATATCGGCGGTACTTGTGAGGGAAGCGCATCCTTTCCAGCTCTCTGTGGGTGGTGGTATTGTTGTGCCCGCAGATAGGGTCCATCCTTCCGCATTCCAGAACGAATTCCGGCCAGGCAATGTTCCCTTTCTTCTCTTCCCAGTCTTTCCTTATCATGTCCTGGAAAGAAGGCACGTTGTCCACCATTCCGCTCCAGTTCAGCCCTTCTGTTGCACCGCTCATGCTGTAGCAAAGGCAATAATTTTCAGGGCTGAGGCTGGCAAAGCGCAGGGCACCGTAGCCGCCCATGGAGTTGCCCGCTATGGCTGTATAGTTCTTGCCCTTCATAACGGGGAAGTGCTCCTCTATGTAGGGCTTCAGCTCGCGTGTGAAAAAGAGCTCGTAACGGTGGCCCGGGGCTCCGTCAAAAAAGTCCAATCCGTTCACATAGAAAGAGTTGTAGGCGTTGGGCATGACAGTTATGAAGTCTCCCAGGCGTCCTGTTTCCCATGCCTTGTCTATGTATTTTGTGACATCTCCCTTAAGCTCCCAGCGCGTATGGTTGTCTCCCACGCCGTGCAGCAGATAAAGGACAGGGTATTTTATGCCCTGGTTTATGCTGCCGTCGTCGTTCACGCACTGCTTCGGCAGATATATGCTGAACTCGGCCTTGTTGCCCATAAGGAATGCCGATGCGAAGCTGCAGTTCTGCAGGAAAACGCCCTTTCTTTTCACCCCTTCGGTTGACGGGTCTTCCTTGCTGCTGCCGGTGAAATAGCTTATCATCGGCGGAACTATGGACGAAAGTATTTTTCTTATCATTTCCTTCAAATTAATTATTGATGTAAAGATAGAAAATTTCCCGAAAAATTTGGAATATGTAAAAAATGTTCTACCTTTGCAGTGTACTAATAAACTAATACACCGATACAATAAATTATTAACGATATGATTAGAATCAAAGATCTTGCATTCAGCTATGGCCAGGGCGATGTTCTGAAGAACATCAACATGACTCTGGAGCCGGGCCGCATTTATGGCCTGCTGGGTGAAAACGGTGTGGGCAAAACAACTCTGCTTACACTGCTTTGCGGCCTTAAGAAATGCCGCGTGGGCAGCATCTCCGTTGACGGGGAGAACCCTTATGACAGGAATCCTTCACTTCTGTGCAACCAGTATTATCTTCCCGATGAGGTGGCTCCGGTTCACCTGAAAGCCATTGACTGGGCCAAAGCCAGTGGCGCATTCTGGCCGGAATTCTCTCTGGAAACCTTCCTTGCCGTTATGGAGGAATTTGAAAATGACGTAACCAGGAAGATGACAGCGATGTCGGCCGGACAGCTGAAAAAGACCTACATCGCCTTCGCCCTTGCAACCAATGCCAAGTATCTTTATATGGACGAGCCCACAAATGCCCTGGATATCCCAAGCAAGAGCCAGTTCCGCAGCGCAATCATGAAGTATACATCGGAGGATGCAACGATAGTGATCTCAACACATCAGGTGCGCGATCTGGAGAATATCATAGACCCTATAGTAATTCTGGACAAACAGGACGTGCTTGTGAATGCAAGCCTTCAGGATATTTCAAAGGCCCTGTATTTCGATTACGGCACCACCCTGAACCCAGCAAGCCTGTACACAGAGCAGCTTCCTGGCGGTTTCATCCAGGTTTATCCGAATACATCTGCCAGTGAGAGCAAGGTTAACATAGAGGCTCTCTTCAATACAGTACACAAACACAAAGACATAGTTAAAACTCTGCTGAAAAATGAATAACATATTTGATATCAAGCGTTTCGGCAACTGCCTGCTTTACGATTTGAAACGCGCATACGGCCATTATTCGCTAAGCATGCTCATCTGCGTGATGATGCCTGTGGTGATGTTTGCAGTAATACAGATTTTCTCCCTTCTGTTTTTCGGCGAGTTCAATCACGGGGTGGAAAACGGTTATGCCGTGATTGCCGGAGTGGCTTCACTCACAGCCTTCATCATAACCTTCCCTTCAAAGGTGTACGGCCAGGTAACAGAGAAACGCTATGGCAGCAGCTGGCTTATGCTTCCGGCATCGGGTTTCGAGAAGTTCCTAAGCATGATCCTTATGGTTGCCGTAATTGCTCCCGCTGTCTTTGCAGGCCTTTTCCTTACTGTGGACGGCATCATGAGCCTTCTTTT
This sequence comes from Bacteroidales bacterium, assembly GCA_024401715.1. GTDB lineage: Bacteria > Bacteroidota > Bacteroidia > Bacteroidales > UBA932 > Cryptobacteroides. The sequence goes on along the minus strand of JAKSKO010000001.1, from coordinate 2,723 downwards.
CAACAGCTATTACGGAAACAGCATAATCTACAGCTGTTCCGCCCTCTATGGTGAGTTCATCCGTAACACTAGTGGTTTGGTGGATATACACTTCGGCTCTCTCTTCTATCTGGCTCTTGTGGAGTATATGCTTATCTTCACCCTGGGCGCAATCTGGTTCAAGACTTCAAAAGCTGCGAAGACCATTATCGCCATTTTTATCCTCAGTTCGATTCTAAGCACTCTGGGCTTTGCTTTTGTTGGCGCCAATTTCACTGGATTACGGGAATTTTTCATGTCGGCGGATAATGACATTCCATACACTGTGGGCAAAACCATAGATGTTGCGAATCTTATGATTTCGCTGAAGATGTTCGTAGAAAATGCAATATTGCTTTGCTGCATTTATTTCAGAATCAAAACACTTAAACACTAATGGATTTCGATAACACAAAACCCATTTATCTGCAGATTGCCGATAATATGTGCGAACGCATACTCAGCGGAGATCTGCACGCCGGGGAAAGGATTCCATCAGTCCGGGAATGGGGGACGACAATAGGCGTGAACCCCAATACTGTGGCCAGAAGCTATGAGGTTCTTACGGACAGGGGAGTGATATACAACCAGCGCGGCATAGGCTTTTTTGCGGCCGATGATGCAAAGGCGCGCATCCTGGAAATGGAACGCAAACGCTTCCTGGAGGAAGAGGCCCCGCTATTCATAGCCCGCGCGAAGCTGCTGGGTGTTGAACTTAAAGATTTGTTATAGTAAGTTTTAATTTATAAATATACAAAGATGAAAATGAGATTAGTCATGACGGTTGCTGCCATTTCACTTGCGGCAACCATTGCACAGGGATGTAAATTCGTATCCGTAAACAAGAAGGCCCTGAAGGAACTTTCAAACCTGGAAATCATAGATATTGACGAGAGTAACCCGGATCGCGTGATCAAAACTTTTGATGTTGCAGACTTTTCGGCAATCGAGTGCGCCGGCGGTTATGAGGTGGATTACAGCATAGGCGAGCCATACCTCAGCATCAGCGCCCCTTCAAAGGTGATGGAGTATCTGGTAGTATCTTGCAATGACGGAGTCCTCAAGCTTTCCATGAATAACAAACGCGTGCGCAATTCAGACGCGGTAAAGGTCACTGTCCGCTCCGGCAAGCTGAACAAGGTTGAGGTTGCCGGCGCTGTGGAGTTCGACAGCAAAGAAATACTCACCGATGGGGAATTCCGCATGGAGGTGTCTGGTGCCGGCGAGGTTGACATAGACCGTATTGCCGCTACCGATGTCATTCTGGAGGTGAATGGCGCCGGAGAGATAGATATCAAGGGCCTGGACTGCAACAATGTTGATGTGGAGGTTAACGGTGCCGGATCCATAGAATTGAAAGGCTATTCCAAGAACGCCAGAATTGAGGTTAACGGCGCCGGCAATGTTGACGCCCGCGAGTTCAACTGCCCTGGCCTCAAATTCGAAAAGCACGGCCTTGGCGTCATCCGCCGCTAGCCTTCCTCGGGTTTTCGGACAGATATAATTTCATTTTTGATAAGTTAGATTACATAGCGTGTCTTAAGATGAAAAGATCACTCGTATTTACGTTTGTAGCTTTTATTATCGTTATCGGACTGTCCGTCTGTGTTCACGAATACAGTGTCAAACGGCGTTATGCTGAGTATTGTGCCTGCGTCGCTTCAAAGGTGGAGACAACCGATTCTCTGAGTTTGCAGAAAGCGTTGTTGGATACGAGTTTTATAGCCGGATACACCGAACTGAATGATTCCAATCTAAGGCAATATATTGATGACTGGTACGGGGTATCGAAAGCTCATCAATCACAAAATACTGATACAAATCTGACACTGTTGTATAAAAAAGTCATAGATTTCTATAACAGACGGATAGACCCGGAGGATATTTTATATAACTGCCGTTATTTTTCAAAAGAAAATATCATAGACTCTTCTGATTTCTTTGTGATTCCTGAAAACGTTCGCATCCATAAATTGAGGACCTTAAAAAAAGATAAAGAATGGTATAGGTATATAGATGCATGTTCCGACAGCATTGGTTTTGATGTCCCAGTTATTGACATTGGAAGGCCCGTTTTATATTTGAGCGATGCAAATGAAACTATTCTATCCAATTATTTGTCACGGAAAGATTCTTACGACAATTTACGACAATACATTCCTGTTAATAAAGCCGGAGATGCCCACATATATTATAGATTTTATTCGGCCCCAATAATCACAGATATTTATTGCTACAATAAAGACATCCTGATTTCCGTGGTTATTTCCGGCTATTATGGGGAAGAATTATTGCTTAGAGATGGTGAAGAAGAATTAAAGGTATTATCTTCATGGGTAGTATAAAAATGCGGTTCCCGGGGGACGAAGGGCGGGGACAGGCTATTTCCAGAAAGGGTCTTCCTGCCATGAGGGCGGGAAGCCCAATTGGTAAACAGCTCTAGTAATTATGATGCTATTAGAGGGCAAGAGCAGTATTTGATTGATTATTATGGAGGTGCAAAATCTTCCGGGGGGTACATCGGGTAATGCCATAAACGGGGTTAGCCCTAGAAATAAGAAAGCTGCTATTTATGAAGCTGCCAGATTAAGAGAATTTGGAAATTAAGTCCCTATGTTTGAAACCCAAATAAAAATGGAGTGAGCTTCGAGGAAGCTCATGAGGAGCGCTCTCAGGGGTTCCGACCCCTGCCGCTAAGGCAGACC